>CADCTM010000463.1 GCA_902805485.1 uncultured Coleofasciculus sp.
TCGAAAAACGATTTGCTTCTCCAAATCGATCTGGCTGCACGATGTTGTGATTGGCTTGTTCATCAACCGCTATGAATTTGGTCGAGCAATTTGATCTACATATCCCCATGTCTAGAACATGACCCGTGCATTAGCAGTGCAAATGGTCTTAAAACGCTATTTATATCGACAGATTTCCGGAATTCTCAATGTTTCGGACAGCTTTATCAGCAAATGGTGGCTAGTGTTTGAGGCAGACGGGGTGATTGGGTTGCAACTGAGCTACCAAGGCAGCAAGGGCTATTTGAATGCAGGGCAACGCCAAATGGTAACCAACTGGTTGCAGCAGAAGAACTATTGGAATCTGACACAATTGCAACAGCATATTCAAGACACATACAGCATCAAGTTCAAATCCCGACAGAGTTATTATGAGTTATTTGCTGTTGCGGGCATCAGTTGGAAGAAAACGCAAAAATCCAATCCAAAAAAAGATCCTGGTCTGGTCAAAAAAAACTAGAAATTCTTGCCCAACTCAAACAATGGCTGCCGGAAATAGCAGCAGGAAAAATGAGTGTGTTTTTCCTTGATGAGTGTGATTTATTATGGGGAGATGTTTGGGGTTATATCTGGGGTAAGAGTAATCGCCGAATTGAAGTACCGATCGTGAACGAGCGCCAGAAGCAAACTTATTACGGGGCATTGGATTACTTCAATCACCAGTTTTTGGTTCAAGCCTATCCTAGGGCTAACTCAGAACATACCATCAGTTTTCTGGACTACCTACAAGCCCAGCGTCCCAGTCAGCAGATTGCCATTATTTGGGACGGAGCAAGTTATCATCGTTCACAGGAAGTAAAAGATTACTTGCAATCGCTCAATGTTGCACACGAACAACAGTTTTGGCAACTCACTTGTGTTCGGTTCGCGCCCAATGCTCCAGAACAAAATCCTGTGGAAGATGTTTGGTTGCAGGCTAAACGATTCCTCCGCGAGTTCTACCACCTATGTGATTCATTCTCCCTTGTCAAACTACTGTTTGAACTTGTAACTCACGGTCAAACCTTTAATTTTCCAAAGTTATTTGAGTATGCCCTCTTTCCACGACCCACCTAGGATTGCTATAGTTGAGCTGAATAGGGCGAGGACGAGGATTATAATCAAAGGTTTGAGCGCGGTAGATGAGTTTCATAGTTAGTTCTTCTATAAATCGAGATGTCCTCATCGTAGGAATTAAACTGGGGAGAAACGTCTGAAGAAGGTCTTGACTCCGCCACAACGAAAGGTCGAACTTCACCCTGACTTTTGCTGATTGACTTAAGTAAATCTACTTACAACTTTCGTTGTGGATAAAGCCGATGATGATCAACGAAAGTTGTAAATTTGCAGTCTGCCGTAGCACATTTGATGCAGTTGGAAGTATTAATGAAGGAAGTACCTCCACAGCCGCTCCTATGAATCCCCCGTTTAAAGTCCAACCCAACCCCTTTCGCTTTTTGCTCTATGCTGAATGGGTGATGATTGCCACTTGTTTTTCCTTCGCTTTCATGGAGTCATTTGAGAAAGAGCACCTCCCTGTTCAACACATGCTTGTTCTTAGCATCCTTAGTGTCATGGCAGCACTGTTGCCTAGTGGCAAGCATCTCTACAAAGTGTTCTACGTTGCCATTGAAATTGCCTTAATTTTTTATGGTGCGACTCTAGGGTATCTGCACGTATTGCCCACTCTATATCTCATTGTGTTAATCCAGAGTTGCTTTTTATTTGAGCCACCGGGTCGCTGGGCAGTGGCAGGTCTAAGTTTTCTGCTATTTTTAGTTCATCAGGTACGATATGTCCAGAATATTACCTTGCTGGTTCAACCAGGCGATCGCCATCTCTTCTGGATGCACTTGATCGCGGAAACCTTAATCTTTGGCTTGAGCTTATTCTTTGTATTGAAGTTGGTGAGCACATTGCTATCGGAACGTCAAATCAAAGAACAGCTTGCTGCTGCTCATGAGCAGTTGCAGCAATATGCTCTTCAGATTGAAGACCTGGCAGCCGTGCGAGAGCGCAATCGCATTGCTCGTGACATCCATGACTCCCTAGGGCATGCACTGACCGCCCTGAGCGTTCAATTGCAAACGGCTAGCAAGCTCTGGCAACACAACCCTGCTAAAGCTGAACCGTTCCTGGTACAAGCTCAACGGCTGAGTACCACTGCAATGAAGGAAGTGCGCCAATCTGTCTCTGCGCTGCGGGCAGATGCACGAGAAGAGCAACCCCTAGAAGAAGCGATTAAGTCTCTAGTAGATGATTTTCGCCAAGGCACTGACATAGTGACTTCTACTACGATCAATTTATCGACTCCTGTACCGCCGCAAGTTGTCAAGACTCTCTACCGAATTGTGCAAGAAGCACTGACTAACATTTACAAACACGCTCAAGCTACAGAAGTTAAAGTTCAAGTCAGTACGACT
>CADCTM010000464.1 GCA_902805485.1 uncultured Coleofasciculus sp.
CCCTATTTTTGCTCGTGTTTTGGTCGGTGCAGCGGAATCAGCTTTATGGATTCGACCGCGCTGAGCATCTGCGATAACCGCCATATCAGGCAACACAAAGTATTTGAAGATTTAGCCGCGCGGGGCAGAACTTCAGTCGATTGGTTCTTTGGTTTCAAACTACATTTGGTCGTCAATGACGCCCGGAGAGTTACTCAACATCCTACTGACTCCTGGCAATACCGATGACCGCATACCTGTCCCAAAGTAATTGCAGCAGTTGTTTGGCAAAGTGTTCGCGGACAAAGGCTATATCTCGCAAAAGTTGGCAAAATAACTGCTCTATAGAATCCATTTGATATCTTGGAGGATACCAGATTAAACTAGAGCAAAAATGGCATACTCCAGCAGTTTGAGCGACCAAGAGTGGAAAATCATTGAACCACTTTTGCCGCAAAAGAAGCAGACTAGACCGCCCTTGTGGAGCAAACGTCAGATTCTGGATGGCATATTCTATCAGCTCAAAAACGGCTGCAATTGGTGTGACTTACCCAGAGATCTGCCGCCCTACTCAACGGTGTTCTGGTACTACAAGCAGTGGCGAGACACTGGAATTGTAGACGAGATTATGGACAAACTCCACAGCAAAGTGCGCGAACAAGCCCAAAAAAACCGAAGTGGACAACCCTGATCATGATTGACTCCCAAGCGGTTAAGAACACCTGTAATGCCAGCATTGCGTCCAAGGGTTTTTGTCATTACAAGGCAACCAATGGGATTAAACGGCATCTGGCTGTCGATACGTTGGGATTTCCCTTCTTTACTCACTGTACCAAAGCCAATGTTACTGACGATCAGGGACTGATTGAAATGCTCTCGCTCAATATTGGCTATTTCAAAGCGAAACCTGTAAATATTCCGAAGATCACAATTCTGGTAGACCACGGTTATCATCCTGAAACCATCGGTCAAGCTCTTCAAGTCCTCTATCCCCAGATCATGACTAAAATTCGGTTTGAACGCTCTCCCAAACCCTCAAAAGCTGAAAAAGCAGCTCAGGGCAAAGTTGGATTTGTTCCAGTCGCAACCCGATGGGTGGTTGAACGCTCAAATTCCTGGATGGAACGCTGCAAGAGTCTGGTGAAAAACTTTGAGAGAACTTTGAGCCATGCGAGGGCAAAACTCAATCTTTGCTTTATCAGGCTAATGCTTAAGCGCTTAGCTACAGCTTAAAAAGATCTTAAATGGGTTCTATAAGTAGCTAGGTGAAATTAAGTATAAAATACCAGAGGTTGTTAATTATAGGTTAGTTAATGCCTGCTCCCCTTCGGATTCGCCTCACGGCTGAAGAAGATTTCACCCTATCCGAGTTGCGGGTGGCAACAACAGTTGCCCAGCGAACTAGAGAGCGCGCTCATATGCTGCGGTTGAATGCTCAGGGATGGACAGTTGGGGCAATTGCAGAAATCTTTGAGTGCCATGAACATACTGTGCGAGCGACAATTCGACGTTGGCAAGAGCAGGGACTTGGTGGATTATGGGAAGCTTCCGGTCGAGGCACAAAACGTAAATGGGTTGAAGCCGATATGGAGTACCTAGAACAATGTTTAGAGCAACAGCCGCGTACTTATAACAGCAAGCAATTAGCAACAAAGCTAGAACAAGAACGGCAAGTGAGCTTGAGTAGCGATCGAATTCGGCGTATCTTGCAAAAAAGGGCTAAAAAATAGAAACGAACACGGCATAGCCATCAAGCAAAACAAGAAGCTCAGTACAAACAACTTAAACAAGCTCAGTTAAATGCACTCAAACACGTAGCACAATCAGGATACATCGAACTGATGTATCTGGATGAGTCAGGCTGTTGTTTGTGGAGGGAGCGCAAGTTATAGTTATAGCCGCCAAGGAGAACAAAAATGTATTGAGCAGACTGACCGACGTAACGGACGCATCAGTATTTTAGGAGTGTGGCAACCAGATCAAAGCTTCAAGTATGCCTTAGCTTGTGGCAGTTTTAAGAGCAAAAGTTATATCAAAGTTATCGATTGGATTGCCGAACAAACGTCTGAGACTTTCAGGACAACCGGACGGATGACAGTAATAGTGCAAGATAATGGTTCTCTCCATAAGAGCGAACTGACTCGCCAACAGTGGCAGCCAGGAGCGCGATCAAGGACTATTTCTATTCTTCCTTCCCCCATATTGCTCCGAAATGAACCGGATTGAAGACCAATGGCATCAGCTCAAAACCCATGAAATTGCCGGACGGATGTTCGAGGATGAATATGATTTAGCCCTGGCAATTATGGATGGAATGGAAGCTCGTAGTCTTAAAGGTGGTTACACACTGGAACGTTTTAAGTTTAATTCCGCCTAACTACTTATACCATCAACCACCATCTTGAAGTGATCGCTTTAGCTGGTTTACACAAATCTTGAATTTTATCAGTTTTTACTTT
>CADCTM010000465.1 GCA_902805485.1 uncultured Coleofasciculus sp.
TTTTCCTCGTGGGCAGGCAGGAAAGCCATCCTGTTGATGGTTCATTGTTAATAGCGCAGCGGACGTGACGTAATGCAAGCGTCTTGTTTATTGATCTGAAAGATGAACGATGAAAGTCAGACAATTCATTACACTGTTCATGTTCATACAGTTGAGAACTAACAGCTAATAGTTAATCGTTCAGCCTAGAATATTGACCTTGTGCAATCACAGTCTCCTCACCTTCCTCCATCCCTTGCTTAAGGTGATGCAGATTTCCTTTTACCTGCTGTTCGAGTTCTTCGACAAAGCGATAAACTTCCTTCAGCAATTGATTGATTGTTACTGTCTTGTCAACCTTAGTGTCCGGGTCAATTTTCATAATTTGATATCACGGTTTGAACGCCAGCTTTATGCCCTGAGCTTTACCTTGTAGATTGTCTACAACTAACGATCTACCGAACCCATAATGATGTGGATACTATCTAGAATCACCAGAATATCGGCAAGTTTCACACCTTTTAGAAGATGGGGTAAGAATTTGCCGGTTGAGGAAATCACCTGGACGGATTTTCCAGCGCCAGGGGAAGACGTTATCATCCCCAATCAAATAAATGCTATTCCCTCATAAATTGAATAGAACTTAAGGGTGAATCGCTCCTAAGCAGGATAACTGCCACAGTTTTCCTCAACTTCTATCAAAGGAATTGGTTTCCTATTAACTCAGGCTGTATTCCTGGATACAGTTATAGATAAGCTCCCTATTCTTATCAAGAGCCGAGCATTGATCGATGCATTTATTGAACAGAGCGATCGCCATTTGCAATACACGCATATTACTCGCTAACTACAGCGTTGAACTGTAAAAGAAAAGAGTTAGTAAATTTTCCTAGCACAAGTGTGTGTTAACTAAGGTAGTGGCTATCAATAGATACGCTTAAATATATTGGCGATCGCTAGCAACCTGCCGATACGCTACCTGTACCGTGAGGGGCTTGCGTCTTGAGTTCCCGCTACAAACATTCTGGCTTCAAGACAGAGCAACTCCGGCGAGAAACTGGCTCAACTCGGCACTAAAGATTTCGGGGCGTTCGACATGGGGTAAGTGACCGCAGTCGGGGATCAAGGCGAGGTGTCCTTGCTGTAGGCGGCTAACGGCGTCGTGAGCTTGCTCTTTTGGGAGAACCAAATCCTCAGTCCCCCACACTACAAGAGTCGGCATCGGTAGCTGCCCTAGAGAGTCGAGAAACACTTGATGCTGTCCAAATACATTAAGCTGGGCGCGCAGCGAGGTCAGAGTAGCTTGAAGAAAACCGGGCATCTGAGACATTCGCTCTTGCTCTGCTATCCACACAGCGGGAGCCTGCGAGGGGTGGGCGAAAAACAGCGTCGCCCGTAACCAAGACCGCATCTTAGCACCAAGAGGCGTTTGGCAGCCAATGATCGCTACATCCCCATACCCAGGCAGGGTCAACTGGGACAGTAACGGGGTGACGGCGTAACCAAGCCCGGAACTATCTACCAGCACCAGGGCGGCAACTTGTTCGGGACGGGATAGGGCAAAGCGTAGAGCAACTTGACCACCTAGCGAGTTGCCCACCAGCACTGCCCGCTCTATTCCAAGCGCATCAAGAAAATCGACTAAGAACTGCTTAAGAAATTCTGGCGTATAGTCAAGGGATGGTTTGGCACTATCACCAAAACCGGGAAAGTCTGGCGCATAGACGCAGTGAGTAGCTGCCAGATTGGGAAGCACCCAAGACCAATCAAGAGCGCTGGCACTATCTCCATGTAGGAGCACTAACGGTAGACCATCATCGCCTGCTTTAAAGTAGCGGGTAGTTAAACCGCTTACATTGATTCGCCGCTCTTCAACTTCGGTTTTCACGCTTGGCTCCAATCCTATCTAAATCATGAAGTTTAATTATTAATGCTGAATGGGCATTCAACCCAATGCGATCGCGAAGCGAGTAAAGCCAAGCGCAGATCGCCATTGCCCTCAAGTGTGATGGGCACCGTTGACGCGGAGAACTTCACCCGTGACGTAGCTGCTGGCGATCGGGGACAGAAGGAACGCAACTGCCCATGCAATCTCCTCAGGCTTACCGAAGCGACGCAGCGGAATCTCAGACACAATGCGCTCTTTCACTTTGTCTGGAACCGACTTGACCATATCAGTCTCAATAAATCCCGGTGACACAGCGTTGACCCTTACCCCGTACCGAGCTGCCTCTTTAGCTAGGGACTTGGTTAAACCAATCACAGCCGCCTTGGATGCGGCGTAATTAGTTTGACCGAGGTTTCCCCGCTCACCCGAAATCGAGCTGATGCAGACAACAGAGCCTTCTCCCCGCTCGTACATCTTCGGGATAACGGGACTCAGCGTGTTGTAGACTCCCTTCAAGTTCGTGTCGATTACGGAATCCCAGTCCTCAGTCGTCAGTTTGG
>CADCTM010000466.1 GCA_902805485.1 uncultured Coleofasciculus sp.
AATATATTCCTTTTGGTAAGGAGTACAAACACCAGACTCTAACATCTGTTGTATTGCCGTTTCATCGAATGCCTGATATTCAGGCGGCGTCATCACATTCCAACGCACCAGCCCTGATTGTAAATCATCTCTTGTATAGCCGACAATTTGTAAAAAGGCATCATTTGCCTCAGTAATCATGCCCTTGCTATTGCCGAAACCGATACCCCAAAGATTGGTATTAATCAGTTGCCGAAAGTGAGATTCACTTTTATTTTTTTCCTTATGCAGTTTTCCAATTAGGACACTAATTAGCCCTCCCTGGATGCCAAAGAAAACCAGTTGTAGCAGTTCAACAAAATTGGGCGTCCAGAACCCGTGAATCGGAAACAATACATAAAAGCGACATAATATAGCTAACGCTGTTGCAAATAATCCTGACTTCAAGCCACCGTAGTAGGCGCTAATTACTACGCCAGTAAGGAATAATAAAAGTAAGCTTTCCGGTTCAATTAAAGCGTTGAGCAGCAGCTTCAGCACCATGACTAAGGCAATGGTGATGACAGGAATACTGTAGAAAAGCGATCGCCAGTGGGTTACTTTCAACATTCACAAGCGCCAGTGTGGTGATATCTCAAACGTACAAAATTTAGGAGCTACAACCTTCTCCTACTCTGCAATCATCCCACGAATTAAAAAATCTACCTCCCACCTAAGCTAGATGGCAAAAAGTTTTTTGCTGACTGTGGGAACCTGCAAAACACTCAAACGTCAACACTGTCGGTTCGCTGTTTGGATAAAGTTGATGAAAGCAAGTTTTTTTGGCTCACATAGCGGAATGATTTTGGCAGCCGCCGGAATTCTCGCAGGCGTCGTAACCTCTACTACCTCTCCAGTGCAGGCTTTTCCAGAAAAGTCTTCCACACCAGAAAGTAGCGTTGTCGCGGCTCAACCCTCCGAGAGTCCAATGGTGAAAGATGACCAAAAGACGGACGAAGAAATTAAGTCGTTGCCAGAAGCAATTAGTAACGCCATCTTCAAGGATGTCTCTGACAAAAATCGCCTACAAGCATCACAACTACGCATTATTCAAGTAGAACCGCAAACTTGGGCAGATGGCTGCTTAGGTTTAGCAGGCGGTGACGCTGTATGTACCCAATCTTTGGTTCCAGGATGGCGAGTTGTCGTGGCAAGCGGCGAACAACGCTGGGTTTATCGCACGAACCAAGGAGGTTCTTTGGTAAAACTAGATGAAGTCGCAACTCGCACCTTCAGCAGCGATACAGCCGGTCAAACAACCAGCCGAGAAGTAACTACAACTCGCACCACTGAGACTACTCAGTCGGTTACTGGCAGCCGTCAAGGCACTACAGCCACGACTAGCGTCAGTGGGAGCCAAAGTCTTACAACCCAAGGTACTCAATCCTCTGGTGGCATTAGCAGCAGCCAAGAGACTCAATCCGTAGGTAGTGGTCAATTTACTCAAGGCAGCACCACCCGCACTCAGCAGACACAAGTCGCCCGCCGTCGTGCTGAGGTCAAATTTAGCGATGTCTCGCAAAGTTACTGGGCAAGAGATTATATTGCAGAACTTGCAGGACGAGGCATTCTTACCGGGTTTCCTGATGGTAAATTCCGTCCCAACGAATCGATAACTCGCGGCCAATTTGCCGCCTTAGTTGCCTCGGTTTTTAAAAAGACAAAAGTTCGGAATATGGTGAATTTTCGGGACGTCTCCAGTACTTATTGGGCGTATGAAGGCGTTCGGGACGCTTACGAAATGGGCTTTTTAGAAGTCGGTTCCGACAATGAATTTAACCCCAACCAAGGCATGACTCGCCTGCAAATTATAACCGCGCTGGCAAAGGGATTAAATTATTCTGCTAGTACTTCTACGGAAAAAGTCTTGCAATATTACACTGATGCTTCGGCCATTCCCACAAGTGCTCGTAGCTTAGTTGCGGCGGCAACAGAAAGAGGTATTGTGGTCAACTATCCGAATACCAAAACTTGCAATCCCAATCAGGTAGCAACACGGGCAGAAGTAGCAGGAATTCTTTATCAAGCAATGGTTAACAATGGTGATGCCCAAGCAATTGCCTCACCTTATGTTGCAGGCACACCAACCAGGGCAGTTGAAGCAGGTCAAACTAATGAAGCCGGTCAAACTGAGCGAGGTGAGCGCGACAAACCCCGCCGTCAAAATTGTAATCAAGGCATTGGTAATGGTGCAGAAGGTTGCGACCCCGGTAACTCTAGCCCTCGCGGCGGTAGTAATGATGAAGGCGGAAGAACTCCTGGAAATCGTCCTAACAAGTAGTTAACAAAGTAAGGGTTAATTCCTACTGTTTCCTACTTAAATTTAACGTAATTTTCGCGAAAAAAGATAAGCTGTTGCCTATTTAATCTTGGCTCATGGTATTTACTCTGAGGCAAC
>CADCTM010000467.1 GCA_902805485.1 uncultured Coleofasciculus sp.
GGGGCTTGTTTTAATTTCTGGTAAAATTCTGTCATTAACCCAAACGTTCCATCATCACTGACGTACCACAAACTTCCTAAAGCTGACTTCACCCCTGCTTGCAAAGCTAGTCCAGCAAATCCTAACTCCGCCTCTGTATCCCCTAAAGCCGTGCGACAAGCACTCAACACCAACAACTCTACAGGCGGTTTATTTAAACTCAGCAGTGGTAGCTGATCGAGTCGCAGTTTGGTATCCCAAAACTGAATGTAGGAATTACTGGGGTTACCTGGCAGAAATTCCGCATGAGTTGCTAAATGAATAATGCCATAAGCCCCTTCATTTCGGGCTTCTTTAAGATTTTTTAGGGTAAACCCTTGGTTGAGGAAGGACTTGCCTTTCCATAACCGATCCGTAATCGCCGCCAACTCCACAGGAACCGATGGTAAGGGTTTGGCTTGAGAAAATTTATCGGCGCCCATTGCCAAAACGTTAAGGTTTCTCACATCTCTATAACGAGTATCTGTAAGCGCCAAGCTAGGCATTAAACCAACGCTATAGCGTTCGATAATAAAGCCCTTACCATCATGCAGCGCCGCCAGGGGAATACTCCGTAAGCGGCTATCCATAATATAAGTCAGATTTTGGATGCCCTGCGCTTGTAAATCTGGTTCTAAAGGCGCCAGCAGCAACTGATACATCTTTTGTGCCGGAGCGAGATAGCCACGAGTGTTTCTCACATTGGTAGCATTGCTAAGAAACTCGTTTGCCAGGGCGATGACTTGGGCGCGAGTCGCGTTAACTGAGTGGCGAATTGGCTTGCCTTCAGGCGTGATCAAAACCAACTCCAAGCGATCCTCCATCTCAGCCGATTGGGAACGCAGTAAGGATAATTGGGATTGCTCGGAAACCCCTTGACTTTGGTTTTGCTGCGGTGGAACTGAAGTTACACTTTTCGGCACAAATACAGCATAAATAATCGCAGGTTTGATGCCAGTATTTGTCTCTACTTCGCGCAGGGTTTTAAGCGCATCGTCTAACGTAACGCCTTGAGCCTCTCTTAGTCCGAAATATTGCGTAAAATCGTTGCTGAAGGCATCATCAATCTTCAGTTGATTCACACTGAAGCTAGTTCTGTTGGCTTGAAGCGGCGGTATTGTATCTAACTCAGTCTGAGAGATTGTTAAATCGACAGGATTAAGCCCTAAATCAGATAAATTCCTGGGTGGAACCGTCGGGGGCGTGGGCGGGACAATCGGATCGAGGGGGCGAGGCACACTAATAATCCCAATGTTGCCCACCGTGTCGGTAAAAGGGAATGATTGCACTGGCAAAATTGTAGAATCACCGCTTGTAATCGCGTCGGCTGTCCCGTTAACCGTGGCATTCCCGACATCGAAAGGAATTATACCCTTGCCACCATGCCGAATTGCGATCGCGCCCCCGCCCCCACTCCCAGCACTTGAGATGCTAGCCGTTGTCCCATTCGAGGCAAGAAACGTGTCAGTTGCCCGGAAAAAGCTTTGAGTTGAGACAGTTACCGTGCCCCCTGTAGTTCCCCCTTGGCTGTTAATCGAAGCCACTTGGATGTCACCAGAGGGGTCAAGCAGAACATTTCCACCACTGCCTGAACTCCCACTCGAATTGATTTGACCCGCAGTAATCTGAGTACTCGCGGCAACGGTAATATTTCCACCATTACTTCCGGCTGAATTAAGGTTAAGAGTCGTAATTGCCCCGCGTTGACTGGTAAGGCTGAGACTACCGCCATTGGTTTGTCCACTCGTCCCACCAGAGGTGATCGTCCCCGTGATGATATTGCCTCCGGCAGTAATGTCAACATCGCCTCCACGGAAGATGTTGCTACCAGTACTTTGTGTACCCGTTGCCCGTGAATCAACAGCCCCCGTGCTGATATTACCCGCCGCTCTCAAGGTAATCTCGCCTCCACTGCCAGCCGCAGAACTCGTATTTAGCGTACCAACACTGGCATTGATGTTACCGCCGCTTGGCCCCTTGTTTTCGACTAAAAGCCTGCCCGCGATGATGTTTCCTAGGGTAATATCGCCACTGGTGTTGTTAGTCAGACCCGCACCCGTATTTAGAGTAATCGTTGTCGCACCTGTACCGGAGTTAAGCGTTACTCGTGGAGCAATGCTAATCACGGCATTTCCAGGGTCTCGAAAAGCATCGTTCACGCTATTGGCAACCGTTTCGTTACCCACGAGGGTCAAATTACTGTTATCGGTGGTGATATTAGCATTGACCAGAAGACTCCGACCTGCTTGTAGCGTCAGGGCGCCGCCGTTGCCGAGCGGGTTATTACTGGTAATTGCCTCATTCACCGTAATGTCATTGTTGGCTTGCAGCACCACATTTGTACCAGTGTTGGTAATTGCCGTAATCTTGCTGGGGGCGATTGTAAGCGATTCGGAGGGATTGTCGCTAAAACTCAAAGGTCTCAAGTTTCCTGTTGTATCAAACAAATACCCCGCGCCAGCAGTCGGTGCTGCCTTGCTATCTAGATGACTGCCGATCACGACATTCGACCCTGCCGCCGCCACAGACCAACCGAATTCGTTACCTTGTCCCCCCACGCCGTTGGGGTTATTAAACGTTTGCAACAGTGCCCCAGTCGCGCCATTAAACAAATACGCCGCCCCTGCATCTGTCGCCCCCGTATCCGCCGAATGGACGCCGATTAGGACATCCGTCCCCACTGCTGCCACTGAACGACCAAAAGAGTCCCCTGGTGCAGGATTAGGGTTATTAAAAGTTCGCAGCAGTGTCCCGGTTGTGTCGTCAAACAAGTACGCCGAACCTGCATCCGTTGCCCCTGTGTCATCACCATAGGCGCCAATTAAGGCATTTGCCCCGACTCCCGCCACCGAAAAACCGAAAAAGTCCCCGACCGCTGGGTTCGGCTTATTATAGGTTTGCAGTAGCGCTCCTGTATTGGCATTAAACAAATACGCCTGTCCAACGTCGGCTAATCCCCCTACAGTTTTAGTAGGTGCGCCAATGAGGGCATTTGTGCCGACTCCCGCCACTGAGTAGCCAAATTGTTCGCTACCTTGAGGTGTGGGATTATTTAAGGTTTGTCGCAGTGCGCCCGTGCTGCCATTAAACACATACGCCGCCCCAACATCATTAACTCTCCCGGCGGTGGAAACTAGATCAGCAAACGGCGCACCGATCAGGAAATCGTTCCCAACTGCCGCCACAGACCAACCGAATCCGTCACCGCCGTTAACAACCGGATTATTAAAGGTTTGTAGCAGTGCCCCAGTTGTGCCATTAAACAAATAAGCACTACCAGCACCCGATGCCACCGAGTTAGAAAAGGGTGCGCCAATTAGGACATTTGTTCCCACGCCTGCGACGGAATAGCCAAATCGATCGCCCTCAGTAGCAGGAGTTGGCTTACTAAAGGTTTGTAGCAAACTTCCTGTACTGCCATCAAATAAATAGGCAAGTCCGGCATTCGGGACTCCTCCGAAAGACGCAAACGGAGCGCCCACGATGACATTGTTGCCGACGCCTGCAACGGAAAAGCCGAATTGATCGCCAGATGCCGGATTGGGGCTGAGGTATGTTGCTAAGGGAGAACTGGGCGATGAAATTGTGATATTTTTGGGGTCAAGTAATAATGTGCCCGGTTGACCTTTTGGCGCCCCAGCATCGACCAAACCTGTAAAAACCAGCAACTGTTTGCCGGATGCTTCAACGATGCCGCCATTGCCGCCGAATGCGCCGCCACGGCTACTGATGTTGCCATAGAAACGGGTTAATTCGTTCGCCCAAACAACGACTTGACCGCCATCACCTTGTTTGAGGGCGTCGGCAGCAATGGTTGAGTCTTGACTCACGAGTGTAGAGTGTGCATTCGGGACTGTGCCATTGCCTTGATAGTCGCCGCCGATACGGACATTGCCGCCGCCGTTGGCGCCAGAGGCGTTAATATTTGCACCTAACAAACCGACTTTACCGCCCAAAATATTAACGGCACCGCCGATTTGTCCGGCAATTGAATTAGAGGTATCGAGTGTACCAGAAGCGATCGCTGTTCCCGCTGCCGTTGGGATAGTCGTACCGGAAGTACTGAGTTGTACGGTGCCGGAGGATAGGTTCAGTCCGGTTTCTACACGTCCAATTGTACCTGTGAGCAAGGTTGGTAAATCTAGCGGGGTAATGGCTAATTGCTGCCCATCAACGGTGCGTGGTGCGGCTATTTCTAAACTGAGTAAGTGTCCAGTTTGAGTAATTTTAACCAGATTTTCTCCAGGCACAGCCGCCATTGAAATCATGCCTGACGGTGCTTTGAGTGATCCAGTGTTGATGACGCTCCCCGCCAGTAGGGTTAAGTTCTGCTTTTGTCTGACGGCGAGATTTCCGGCGTTGATAATGCTTCCGGGTTGGGCACTGTCAAAGGCAAATTGGTTGGGGATGCCGCTTAGGGATGCATAGTCGTTTGTCCCGATCGCATTAAACCAATTGTTGTTGCCAAAGCCAATGCCTGTTGCTGTTGTCGCGGTAAAGGATGCGGGTACATTCAATTGGGCATTTGTGCCAAAGACGATTCCAGCCGGATTCATCAAGAATAAGTGGGAATTGCCCCCACTCACCTGAATTAGACCGTTAATTAGGGAAGGGTTGCCGCCTGTAACGCGCCCTAGAATATTACGGATCGTTGGTAAGGATTGAAAGTTCGCAATTTGTCCAGCGTTAAGTCCAAATTCCTGGAAACTGTGGAAAAGGTTAAGGCGATCGCCTGAAAGTGTCCCGCCAGAAATGTCGTAGATGGAAGGGTTTGCTTGCGGTGGGCTAACAATTGTACCTGTGCCATCGAGAGAAGGGGCGATCGCTTGTGCCATGATGGGGCGATTAGCGTCAAGCCCAGCATAGGCGAGGAAACTCACTCCTGTTAGAGAAACAGCCAAAGATAATCGGCAGAAATACCGCCCAGCAGAATTCATTGAAAAATCGCCCTTTTTAAGCTCGGTGGGTCAAATTCTACCTAAGATGCTCTGCTCAGAAGGCGCTTGATTATTGGGAACCAGTTTAGTTTATTGCTACCTGTCTTTGAGCGCACCCTCTTAGACGACTTGCCCTCAGAGCTAATACCCTTCTTTTAACTTATGCTTGATCTGTCAGCTTGTCCTCATCTACCCCTAGCAGTAGCTTTATTGATTCGTTAAACTTTGGGGAAGTATTTAGATTTTTTTAACCGCAGATGTAGGCAGAATAAACCCAAATGAAATATGAGTTGTTTGTAGATTGAGATAATTTTATCATCATATCTATTGCTAATGTTTATCTACAAATAGTAAGTTTTGTCAATCGCGGGTTTGGGTAATTCTACTGATTAAAATTTACAAACGTTTAAACTCTGGACATTTGCCCGCTGGATCGACTTGTAGGGAAAATAAGGGGCTATCTTCGCATTGACATCGCACTGTCTCAAAAAACTGACACACCGCACAACAATTTTCCCCAGAAGCGATCGCTTCTTCGATTGCTTTTTGTGTGGCAACATTTTGTTGCGTCACGGGGCTGAGTTTTAGATGATAACCATCCCATTTTGCCCGAATAATTCCACTACTAGCTAACATTGACCAACGAGGATCATTTTCGACGATTTCTTCAGGAATGCGTATCCACGCGCCCTCAGCTTCGGCTTCAACTTCAACCTCAAACTCTTGAGGTAGCCCAATTCGAGTTATTTGGTCTTTCGTAAGATGTTCGGGTGCTTGACCATAGGAAACTGATTCTCCCACACCGGGAATATGAATGTAGTGTTTGGAGCGCAAATCTCCTGAACGCGCTAATTCATGCAAGGCATTGCCGCCGCCGTGGATTAAAATTAGGTGTTTTGGATTCACCTTATTAATCACCTGAGTTAGTCCAATTTTATCAGCATGAGCCGACAGATTGAAGCGTCTAATTTGCGCTCTTACGGTGACTTCTTTGCCATCTAATTCAATCGTGTCCCCAGTTTTAAGATTTTGCAGCAACCGTCCTGGCGATTCTTCATCGGTGTAGCCAGAAATAAAGATTGAAGCATTTTCTCGTTCGAGTAATGTTGCTGCGTAATACACCGAAGCGCCGCCCGTCAACATCCCGGAACTTGCCACAATTACACTGGGGTGTGCCATTGCCAAAGGTCGTTCTCTGGGAGAACCAATGGGGATGACTGGTGGGGTTCCTTTAGGGTCAAAAAATGGTTCCAATCCATTTTGTTTGACTAGATTTTGAACAGATGGGGGGAGAAATTCTAAGTTATCTCGAAATACATCTGTAACGGCTCTAACTAAACCATCAACATAAATCGGAACTCTTAGTTTATGAAATAAATGAAAGGTGCGAATTGCCAGAAGAATTTCTTGCGCTCTGCCTAAGGCAAACGCCGGAATTAAAACATTGCCGCCGCCTTGGACAATTTCTGCGATCGCTTCTAGTAACGCTGTTTCTTGGGTTTTCCGTGCTGGGTGAACATCTGCGCCGTAAGTTGACTCGGTAATTAAGATGTCGGCGGGGGGTAAGTCGGCAACCCGTAATCCTGTTGTAGTGCGAGAGGAGGTTGTGTTGTAGTCTCCGGTATAGAGTAAAGAGCGATCGCCATATTTCAAATAAATGCAAGCGGCTCCTAAAATATGACCCGCATTAATAAAGCGAACTTTTAATCCCGGCAGCGGTTCAAATTCTTGACCAGCGGATTCAGTTTCTAATCGAAATAAAGTCCGTTCTAAGTCTGTTTCATCAAAAAGCGCTTGTGAATCTTCATTCATCTGTTGCACTTTCAAACAATCTCGCAACATAACGTGAGCAATTTCACGAGTTCCCGGTGTGCAAATCATCCTTACACCCGGATAGCGGGCATGAAAAACTGGGACAGCACCTAAGTGGTCTTGATGAGCATGAGAAATCAGCAGTAAATCGGGATTTTCTAGATACTCTAATGCCGGCAATGGGTCATAACCTTTGGGACGAGTGCCACAATCTAAAACGATTTCGTAGGGACCGATGGCAATTTGAAAGCAAGACGCACCAATTCCTTTCGCGGCTCCTAAAGGAGTAACAACTAAATGGCTATTTAAAGTTCCTTGTTCTTCTGAATCAGTGTCAGGTATTGCTGCGAAAATAGGTGTATTTATGCTCTGAGAATATTGATAAACTTTCGGTTTTTTCCGATTGCCAAAAACTTGCACTCTTGCGTGTCGTTGTGTCGTTTTAGAGAACGCTTCCCATTCCCAACCTTTATTTTTTCGTGGCTTTGGCGTCCCTAATTCCCAATCTTCAACCTGAGTTTCTGCAACCAGTGCCGCTTGTGCCTTTTCGGTGGGAGGAGGCATCGGTTCATCACGGCGATCAGGTTGCTGAATCGTCATCGGGATGCTTGCAGATGCCATCACGGCGTTGCCGTTGTTGACAACTTGGGGTGAATCAAGCTGTAGCGCTGTTGGTGATGGTGCGGCACTGCCTATAAGCTGAAGTTTGGGGTCTACAAATTCAGTTAAATGGCTTTGTGGCGCTTCTTGGGGTGAGACAGGGACTTCTTCAATCGGGTTTGCGCGTTGGATGTGCAACGTATCGCCTTTGCGTACCGCGATCACTTGATATAACTGACCCACCTTCATTTGAGGGTCAGGAGACAGAAAACTAATTTTTAAGATCTTTTCCCCTGGTCGAGAAATCTTTAACTGAGCAAATTGCGCTCGCCGACCTAACTGGACAACTCGTCCGATCAGCAAGCATTGTTCAGTCAGGTCTTGGCTATTTTCTGCTGGGGTGGAAGCGACGACACTCAAGGTTTGGATAACGCCGGACGAATCAGTCGTCGGAACAACTTGCCATAAGGTGAGGCTTTTCGGAGAGTTGATTGGTGCGTCTTTCAAGCGAAACCGAATGTTATCCCGGCACACTAGATAATTTACACCCTCTATTGATTCGAGCTGTCCTGGGAGGGTGAATTGGAAGTAAGGGCAAGTTGTTGTCAGTTCAGTTTGGGAAACGTTCGGCATCGTGTTGGGTAAGGTGGAAAGCACTTGTCACACAAAAGATGTGCGACCCTCAGATAAGGGTGCGGTTGTTTCCTTTGTAGCAAACAATCAAGGGTCAGCGTAGAAGA
The DNA here is from genome assembly GCA_902805485.1 of uncultured Coleofasciculus sp. Taxonomy (GTDB): domain Bacteria; phylum Cyanobacteriota; class Cyanobacteriia; order Cyanobacteriales; family Coleofasciculaceae; genus CADCTM01. Next base: position 8,108 of record CADCTM010000467.1, read on the forward strand.
GTGAACGGCATCATCTCGCAAGAGCGGCGCAAATATTAGGGCATGACTGGGGAAATGCCCTAAATGCCTGCTAAATGTTAGAGAATCTCCACAAAAATGCGATCGCTTCTTGATGAATCTTAATACTGAAACACGGATTTATGTTGTTTGGTTGAAGATGCCGCTAAGTACTGGTGGATTCAAAACGAAGAAGACTACTATGCAGTTGAGGCTGACGCTTCTTCGTCCTGAGTGCGGATAAATAACGCTCTTAAGACAAGAGTATGAGAACAATATACCCGTTTTAGTCCTGTTTCTTCGGGCAATTGAACAACGTATTTGTTAATGAACTCAATCAATCAGAGATACCAAACACTTACTGATCATCAAGATATCGACAACTTGAGAACGCTTTCCAATGGTCTTTCTGACTTATTTGCCCAAGCGAGTAGTTGCGGTTATCTGACTCGTTTTGACCGTTATGGCTTGATGGTGGCTTTATTAAAAGCGCCACTGTCAGATGAAGAACAAGCTGCCATTGAGCGACTGCTTTATGCTGTACACCGGGGACACATCCGTCTTGTGGATGAAATTTTTAAAGAACAGTAGCGTATAGAATTAAGCACTGCTCAAGAGGAGCAAACCCAAAATTATCCTTGTAGGCAGTCTGCGCTTCTAATTCGCCGAGGTGTTGAACCTTTGGGGTATTCGCGTTACATTTATTTACAAAACAACTTGCACGTCCCGATTGAAATTTTAAGGGAACTTGCATAAGTCCAATTGAGTCAGAGATATAGTTGATTGCATACAGAGCAAAGATTGACTCCGCTTTACTACTAGAGCGTAGGCTTTAATTATTGGTAAGGAGAAGTTTAAGTATGCGTCGCCAAAAGTTTCTTGCCGTCGTCCTCTGTGTAGAACTGCTGACGTTCCCTATCGCCGCAGACGTTAGGGCGCAGACTCGGATTACGTTTCCGCCAACACAGCCGCGCGGGGCACCTGGCAAAACAGTTGGGGGAGCACAACGGGGCGATCGTGTGGGTTGCTTGAGTAGTAACCCGTCGTTAACAGCATTAACTCCTGACAATAATGTGGTGACAACAGTTTCAGCGCATCCCACTTTGTTTTGGTATGTTCCCCAAACGCAGGCGAAGTCCGCACAATTTGAGGTTACTGATACGAGTAATGGGAATGAAGTTTATAAAACGACTGTGGCAGTTAAGGGTACTCCTGGAATTGTGAAACTCAGTATTCCTAGGGATGTGTCGCTGGAAATTGGGAAAAAATATAAATGGGAGTTTTCGCTGATTTGTAACCCCGAAAACGGGCCAGAAGTGCGGTATGTGCAGGGGTTAATTGAGCGAACTGAGCTTAATTGGGAGGAGAAGATGAAGCTTGCGGCAGCAACAGAACCTCTGAAAAAGGCTGAAGTCTATGCTAAGGCGAAGATTTGGCAAGAAACTTTGAGCCTAGTGGCGCAGTTGCGCGATGAGCGTCCTAACGACTCTAGGGTGAGGAATGCTTGGCTCGGACTATTAACTTCAGTGAAGCTAGAAGAGATCGCAACCAAACCCCTAGTTAAATGTTGCACCGTCGATCACGCACAGCAGGGAGCCACAACAAGGATGTTTGGGGAAAATCCCCCTGATTAACCTTAATTTAGGGGGATTTCAAGCGACAGAAACCCAGCAAATAAAGTTTGAAAACATACTGCTCACCCTTTATCCTTAATCCCAATTCCAAAAATTTGTTAGCTTCAAGCGAAATTTTGCCGCTGTTAGACTTATCATCACCAATAGCTTCTAGCTCTTTTTAAGAGTTTTATGCGAGAAACATTGAAACGGCGGCTTTGGGAATGGCGTGGGGTTTGGGTCACAGCACCCACGGTTGCGGGATTGGCGATCGCACTGCGGATGGTTGGTTTGTTGCAGTCCTTCGAGTGGGCGGCGTTTGATCAATATCTACGTCTGCGTCCTGCCGAACCACGGGACGAGCGAATTGTGATTGTTGGCATTAATGAAGCTGACTTGCAAGAAATTGGGCAGTCAATTATCCCTGATGCAATTTATGCCCAATTGTTAGAGAAATTAAAAGCCAAACAACCCAGAGCAATTGGTCTTGATATTTATCGCGATTTGCCTGTAGAACCGGGTCATCAGAAATTAATACAAGTATTTCAAACGACCCCGAATTTAGTGGGTATCCAAAAAGTTGTTGGGGATAGCACGCGGGAAGCTGTGCCACCGCCACCCGTGCTAAAAGCGAAGGGACAAGTGGGTGCAAATGATTTGATTTTGGATGCCGATAACAAGGTTCGACGTGGCTTGTTGTACGTCGAAGCGCCGAGTGGGGAACAAGTTTTTAGTTTGGGTTTGTATCTAGCGTTGCTGTATTTAGATCGTCAAAAAATTGCCCCGCAAATTGAGGAAGGAACGAAGAATTGGCGGTTGGGTAAGACAACTTTTCTGCCGTTTGAAGGCAATGATGGCGGCTATGTGCGAGC
>CADCTM010000468.1 GCA_902805485.1 uncultured Coleofasciculus sp.
CGCCTTCGCCAGCCAACTGCTGCACCAACTTCCTTGTCACGGCTAGATCGTCGCCTGTTGGCACCAAATCCTCTAACTCGACTCGCCGGCGCGTGTCCCGTCGCTTCTCTCCCTGTAGGGCACTGGCATCCAAGCGGGTTAAGCGCAAGAATATATTCTGGAGTTGTTCTTGCTCAGGAACTGACAAGCTATTGTAGAAATCATCGGCAGTCTTAGCTATTGCCTTTTGGACTCCACCGATCGCCTGGTACTCCTCATCGCACAGCCAGCGTCCGCGCCGCCGCTTCCAAAGTTCCTGCAACGCATATTGCAGCAGCGGCATCACCCCAGGTTCCCCCTGCACATCATTAAGAATCGCGTGACTCAAGCCAGCTTCAAAGCGTAGTCCCCCCCTGTCTGCCTGCATCTTCATTGCTGTAATCAGTTCTGCAGGTTCCATCGGCCCAACCAATTTTTGTCGGGTTTCAATCCGCTTTCTCAGTTCCGGGTAAAAGGTACACTCTCCCAAAAAGTCTGCGCGCATTGTAATTACGACTTTCCGCCGATCGGCAAAGTTTAATAACTTTTCAATGAATTCGACGCGATCGGCTTTATCTTCACAGAGAGTGAATACTTCTTCAAATTGGTCTACCACTAATATTGAATGCTGCTCTGATACCTTCAATAATCTTTCTAATCGTCTTTTGAGCTGCCTCAGTGGCTCCTTTCCAGGCGTCATGTAAGCCCACTGGAGGCTTAGCTCCTCTTCTTTGAGCTTAGGAATCAGTCCTGCTAGCACCACCGATGACTTGCCACTACCCGAAGTGCCGATTACGGCTAAGAAATTGTCCTTCGCCAGTTCCTTTTGTAAATCTCTAATCAGCTCATCGCGCCCAAAGAAGAACTTGTGGTACTTTTTCTCACCGAAGGAAGACAGTCCAGGGAACGGGCACTGGGCCTTGTATTCTGGTGGTTGCTTACCCAAGGCTGCCAGAGCGTCGAAACTGAGTTCGATTACTTGCTCGCAGAGGTTGTTGAGTTCTACTATTGCCTGCTGCCGCTGTTCACGCGCTGTGCGTGACTCGGCTCCCCGTGTATCTTTCAGCGTCTTTACCTGCGTTTCAAACCTCTGCTTTAGTACGGAGGCATGAGGTGCTCGTTCTTGGAGAAGCTGCCGCAGCTTTTCAATGCCATACTCGATTTCCTCGTCGGTTAAATCCCGATCGTCAAGGCGATCGCTAAATAAGGGACGCCCACCCAAGCGGCTGAACAAAGCTGGAACTGTAATATCGTGGCGCTTTCCCAGTCCGGCTGTTGCCTCTTGCAGGGCCGTGTCTACCTCTGGTGACTCTCTCAGTCCTCGGTAAAAGCTCTGTCTTAGAGCCAAGCCCGTCTCTACGCTCACCTTGCGGGTCATCGCTATGACAGCGGGCATCCCCAGATTTCTTACCAATCGCTGAGCTAATCCACCTAATGCTCCCTCTGCTCTTGGATCGGCGCTCTCGCAAGTGCAGAGGAAGGCAAAGTGAGGTAAGCTCCTCTGATAACTACCGATGTTCTTGAGTTCTCCGATCAAGTCTTCCCCAGTCACTGGCAGAACTTGATTGTCAGCTTGCGCCCAGTACAGGACTGTCTCGCCCTGAGCCATCAGCTTGCCGTGGGAGATAAAGTGCAGCAAGGTGTACGGCTTCTTGGCATTCGTCAGTTGCTTAGACAGTTCTTGTAGCGTTGGGGGCCCGATCGCACCTGCAACATCATTTGCCAAAACTTCGTAAGGAATATCACCAAGAGCTTCCTTGACTCCAGATAAGGCAGCCTCAACATCAAAGGGCGCTAATTGATACTTTCCTAGATTAGAGGGACTTGCTACCAGCACCAGTGCCCGCAAGTCACGTCGCCCAATTGGCGGAAAGCGGCGATCTATAATAGTCGGAATGTAGAGGGAAAAGGGCACGCGCTGGTTACGGGCTAAAAGATGCCAATCCCCGTCGGCATCAATCGGAGCACACAGCCTTTCCCAATGCAAGGTCTTCACTTCGTCGTTGTCAGCCGCTTCAATTGAGAGCAAAATTCGCAGGCGGCAGTCCTGACTGCTCTTGGATATGGCGCGAACAAAAGTCTCGCGCACAGAGCCTCGAAACAAAGCTTTGCCCAACAGGATGCCATATTCCTTCTCGTTTTCTTGCTGTTGCGTGAGTTTGTTCAAGTCATCCTGACTTAGCTCAAGAGTCTCTTTTGAATGGATGCTTAGCCCATCTGGTTGCTTACACCTGACCACAAGGGGCCAGCTACTAACACCTGATTTGCTCTGGATGGTAATCTCGAACTCAAAGGCGTTCATGCGTCATGTCCTCTCATTATTTCTCGCTCTCCATATGTCAGATAACAAATAACCAGTCGTTATTAAGACTCTTTATAAAGTAAATA
>CADCTM010000469.1 GCA_902805485.1 uncultured Coleofasciculus sp.
GCAAATATTAAAGTGCGGCTAAATTTTGCTTTTGGAGATAAATCCAGAGGGTGACTAACTTTGGTTTATTATCAAAAACCCAACCTTAAATCATCCCTAACAGGATAAAGGTTGGGTTTCGGGCTTCAACTACGGGCGATCGCATTTACACAAAATACTGTTGTACTCGCTTCAACCTTGGTCTAAACTTCGCAAGTACTCTGTATATTCAATCTGGAATTCAACGGCATTATTGAAGTCAGCACAACGGTGTGACACTGCCTCTACAACAGCCTCCTTGCTTGTTTGTGTTAAGGCGATGATCTGGGGATTTTGAGGGATGCGAAATTGAGTGTGGTCGTGAAAAGTAGCTGATCAAAAAGGGCGATCGCGTCAGAGCGGAGGTTGATGACTAACTCCATCGAACCAATTGGCAACAAGCGGACTTGTGCCTTCGGCAGGTTGTCACCCTCGCTAGACCACAGAAATGCTACGAAATGCAAAAGAGGCGATCGAGGAAGATAAGTATGGTAAATCATCGCTTTCCTTGCCTCATGTGTTTGATAATTTCATCAATTACTGTGTCCAATTCAACAAAGTGAATTTATTGAATTAACTAAGCAATTAAGGCAGCCAAGACCAAATTTCTACTTCGATAAAGCGAACAATTGGACGAGTGAAGGCAACAACTAGTGGTTTAGTACTTCCTGTAATTTTCGCATAACCTGTCATCGATGATTTCAAAATTTCTTCTCGATTCGGAATATCTACAATCACCTTCACAAAACGGTCAGTTATCTTATCAGTTGGCTCTTTAATTGTTGCACTAGACGCACTATCACCAGATGCCGCTGGTTCAATAGAAACAACTTTGCCAATAAACGGTCGATTGGGATAAGCCAAAAGCTTAATTTCCACTGTTGCACCGAGTGCAAACTCGCCAACATTATACTCCGCAACTCGAACTTCACCCCGAATTGAGCGGTCATCTTCCGCCACAGCAAAAGTCTGCCCTTGTTTGAGATAACTGCCAACTTTTTGGTCAAGATAAGAAGTCACTAAACGACCATCTATAGGCATTATTAATTGAGTACGTTGCAGTTGCTCTCGGTCATATTTTAACTGTTGTTGTTGACGATTCAGACCCGCCTTAGCCGCTTCAACTTCTTTCCGAGCGACTTGGATATCATCAGGATAGGGACCACTTAATACTAACTTGAGATTAGCTTCTCTTTGTGCTACAGCTTGTTGCTTAGTTGCCAATTCTCTACGACTTGACTCTACTTCTTTTTCCTTCGCTGCTACTTGCTGACGACTTTCTTCTACATCAATTCGCTCGGTTTCAGATTGCCTTTGCCTATTTTCAAAAGCTTGCCGAGAAACTACACCACCGTTGTATAACTCCTCGAAACGTGACGCTTCCCGTGAGCTAAATTCTGCTTTAGATATAACAGTATCAAGGCGTTTTTTTGCCACTTCCACCTCTTGTTGACGCACCTCAATTTGCTGTTTCGCCACTTCCACATCTTGTTTCGCAACCTCAACTTGCTGTCTTGCTACGTCTACATCTTCTTTTCTGGGAGTTGCTAGAAGTTTATTCAGATTCGCTTGCTGCCTTTCAACAATTGCTTGCTGATTTTTAATCTGTTCTTGTTGAGTCAGAACATTATTTTCGATATCAATAGCTTCCATAATAGCGATGATTGTTCCCATTTTTATCCATTGCCCATCGCCGCCTTTGTATAAAACCTTGGTAATTTTTCCATCAACTTGAGCTTGAATAGCTTGTTGTGTTGGCGGTAACAACTGAATTTGTCCACCAGGGCGATAGGGATAGGGTAAGATTAGCAATATGCAAAAACCAATTAGAAAAAATAATTGAAGTAATCGCTTTTTCCTAAAGTTTAACTTCTTAAATCTATGGGTTGATTCTCTGGGAAGTGCTGATGTTTCAGGTGATGGACTTTTTTGGCTAAATGTTTTCCTAAAAAAGGCGATCGGTTGACGAGAAGCGGCGATTAGAAATATACCAATTAATATGCCTGCGGTTGCTCTACCAAAAATCCCAGAAAAATTTTCAGTTAGTCCCTTGCCAATCGATAAAGCAATGAAAAATACTGCTGTCAACCAAAAAAGTATCGTGGCGGGTGCATAGAGGAATAATACTAATTTTTCCCTAAAAGACAAAGATTGTGGCAGGGGACGGCGACGCAGGAGCATCTCCCATACCAGATAAGCACGTTCAATAAAGTTAGGAGGAAGCCGAAAAAATGCCACCATAAAAACATAACCGTCAACTGGCCAAAGCGGACAACCATCTAACAGGAAATCTAAAAAACTTGCATGGGCAAGAAGAAGAGCTAAAGTCCGTAAATTGGTTCCTGTTCCGCGTGTCCAGTACCAAATTAAAACGGCAATAACAAAAT
>CADCTM010000470.1 GCA_902805485.1 uncultured Coleofasciculus sp.
CATATAAGCCGTAAACTCTATCCCGCAGCCTAACCAATCGTTGCACCGGAATTGATCTGGAAATGCTCAGAGAGATGAGTATGACTGGTACACACAAATGGATGTACCTAGCTGAAAGTTACGTCAAAGCCTGGTTGGGTGGACGCTGCCCACTCTCTAATGAAACCCAGTCACTCAAAAACTCTACTTGTCCTTGCATTTCTTCTGCCGACTTGGTGTTAATCAGTCGCAAAACTCCGCGCATCAGTTCACTTATCCCGTACCGTTGTTGTGGAGCCAGAAGAATTCCTGCATGAGACAAGCCCTGCTCAAGTAGAATAGTATGCAGTTAGTAAAAGTCTCTGGCGTTAAAGGTAAAAATAACGCGGTTATTTTCCCTAGCCCAAACAAGCTGCTGCTCATCGGATCGATGCAGCATTTCCACATCTGCAACAGTCAGTACATCCACATTACGCGATCGCAAAGCTTGTACAAAATCTTCATCCATCGCGTCTTCGTCGATATAAAGCAGTATCTTGCTCATCAACGAACTTGTTAATCCCTCTTGCCGTGTAATCCTGCCAGTCGCCAGTATTCAGCATCTTGCTGGGCTAAATTAGCTTCAATCCAATCGCGGTTGGCATGATAGTAAGCCAAAGCTGCGTAAACTTGGGCAAGGTTCAGGTGACTCATACGGCGTCCAATTTCTTCGGCACTAGCACCTTGTTTGTAGAGAAGTACTACTCGACTCACAGAGGTTTTAGTTCCCGCAATCATTGGACGACCACTGCCAATATCTGGACAACAGGTCACGAGTGTACCGATGTCAATAGCCGCTAGCATTATTGACAAAACTTTAAGCTAAGATTGGCTATCGACAGTCTACCATTTTCACTCGGTGGATAGTCGCTGCGTAAATTCTAACAATGCATTAGAGCCGAACGTCGAGATTTTGTCTGCGTCGGCTCAACTTCACGTTAATCAAGAAAAATACCTCGGTCAAATCGCTAATGTGTTGTCAGTAACAAACAATTAGTTATTCTACAAATAGAAAAACAGAAGATACAATTATCTTCTGCCTTTCTGGACGGGCTAGGAGGGATTCGAACCCCCGACACCGTGGTCCGTAGCCACGTGCTCTAGTCCACTGAGCTACAAGCCCTTGATTGCAGCGAACGTTTTTGTCCACCGACTAATAATAGTATCATACCTTAGTGAAATGACGCAAGGATTTCCGACAAATCAACCGCTAACCCATCTGGATAACCAAGGTCAAGCCCAGATGGTCGATGTTTCTGCCAAAGCAACAACCAAGCGTCAAGCCGTTGCCGCCGCCCAAGTGCGGATGTCCTCTGCCACCTTTGAGGCAATTGAAGCGGGTAATGCGCCGAAAGGGGATGTTTTAGGGACAGCAAGACTGGCAGGCATTATGGCAGCAAAACAAACCTCCCAGCTAATTCCCCTGTGCCATCCGTTGCCCCTGCATAAAGTCGAAGTGCAAGTCACCCCTGACACCCAACTTCCGGGATATCAGATTCAGGCGTCTGTGACAACGAAGGCTGAAACAGGCGTAGAAATGGAAGCCCTGACAGCGGTTTCTGTTGCCGCCCTTACCCTTTATGACATGGCAAAAGCCCTCGAAAAGTCGATCCAAATTGAATCAATTCGCTTATTGAGCAAAACTGGCGGAAAATCAGGGGATTACGTCCTTCAGGAGGATGTCAGTTAGCAACGTAAAATTAAGGTAGTGGTTAGAAGCAATCACTCTTCACGAACAATTAGTAATCAAAAACTCCCATGCCTCCTCGTTGGCCGCGCAAACCTGACCGTAATGACCCTGCATTCCGCCGCTTAGATGACCGGATGAACTTCGCCGTCCATGTGGCGACTTTTGCTGCTTTTAACTCTGGGATTTGGTTTTTTAGAACCCTACAGTCTGCCGATTGGCGTTGGGCGTACTTAATTACCGGACTGTGGGCAGGAATTTTGTTGGGACACGGGATTTATATTTTTGCGATCGCAGATTACTCTCCCTTACCTGCCAAAAATACTCCCACAAAATCCTCTTAAATCTCAACCCATCGCGAGTCCCGACTTTTGTACAACATAACTAAAAACAGTTAACTATTATGGCTAACTTCAGCACAACAGAAGCAATTGAATCCCTCGCTGCCGAAATTGGCGATAACGTTTACATTGATGTTGCTAAGTGGCATCTTTACCTGAGAGAAGCCCATCTTCATACAACATTGGCACAACAACTTTATCCCCTACTCACGAATAAAACCTTGCAAGAAGACCAGGTAACAAAAATCTTGCAAGCTATTCCCATAAAATTAGGCGGTGGAAAACGGGAAGTTCCTCTATCAGATTTGCTACCAATGCAGTGTCAGGTAAATCTGATGGATATTCTTGAA
>CADCTM010000471.1 GCA_902805485.1 uncultured Coleofasciculus sp.
TCACATCTTTAGTGAGGCATTGACTCATATCCCACAAGGTGATGTAGCCTTGAGTGTCAGCCGTTGCCATAAGTGTTGGTTTGTTGGCGGCAACGGCAAGACTGAGGATGTAGTCATCTTTACCACCGGGGCGATACGGCACGAGGCGGACTTTATTTGAGGTTAAATTCCAAACGACTAATTTATTAAACCGTCCTCCAATTGCTAAGTTTTTATCACCTTGTCCAACAACTGCAAGGTCATAAACGGCAAAGCCTGATTTGAGTGTGGCGATGGGTTTATTGTTACCAGGAGTGTTGTCTGATAAGTCGCGCTCGATGTCCCAGGCTAGGACTAAATCACTGCCATGACTGCTGAAAAGATAGCGAGAATCTTTGGTAAATTCTAAGGCTAAAACTCGGTCATCTTTTTGGTAAAAGAAGGAATCAATCGGTTTTTTGCGATCGCCTAATACGTTCCACAGTTGAATTTCTCCATTCTCCAAACCTGCGGCAACTAAATCGTTATTAACGGGTTTATAGCGAACGACGCGAACCGCTTTTCCGGGTTGTGCAAATACTCCCGTCGGTTCGAGGTGGTTGCCTTTAACGCGCCAACTGCGGAGGGTTTGGTCTGTGGAACCACTAATTACGCGATCGCCTATGCCATTGAAGCGCACGGAGGTTACAGAACTACGATGCCCTTCAAACGGTCGCAACAACCACCAAAATAAGAGCAGTAAAATTAAAAGTCCGCCTGTAAATTGCCACCAAACCGGGACAACTGGAAGGACGCGCAGTTCCAAAAGTTCGATGTCGTTGCGGACTTCCAGACGTGGATCGGACAAAATTGCGGTTACTTCCAACAGCAGTTTCTGTGGCATTCCCCAGCGCGGACGCGGTTTGCTTGCGACCAACAAGGCAGTGCTTGTTTCCCCTGGATTCAGGTCTACGTTGGGCGGCGTGACCTCTAAAAGACATTTTTGTTTGCTTTTCCACTCCATTTGCACGCTAGCTTCTGAGTCTAAATTACTAGCATTCTCAAATTGCAGCTCATAGGTTGCAGGTTCAGAATCGCGGGACAACCACCAACCTCTTTTTGCTGGAATGGTTTGCCGTGGAGGGGTGCAACTAAACTCAACGAATCCTGTGGGTAACACTTCAAGCGTTCCGCGCTCAAGCACTACTGAACCTTTATGATAAGTTGCTTCGATACTAAACGGGTAAATTTGACAAGGAGATTGGGTCAATTCAACTGGCGGTTGGCAGGAAAATGTTACCTCAGTTTGTTCGCCAGGCTCTAATAAGAAACGTTTTTCACTACCTCCCATTAACCAGGAAGAATCTACTCCCAAAAAACTTAGGATAACATTCGTTGCTTGCTGGTTGGGGTTGAGGACGCGAACCGGAATTTCAACCGTTTCTCCAGGCGTAACTTTAAAATTTTGGACAGGAAGGTCAACTTTTAAGAGTTTAGTTCCCGCTCCTTCTTGAACAACTAAACGCACTATCAAACGTTCTTCGTCTCGCAATTCTAAAGAGAAAATGCGGACGGTAAGATTCATGATCCCTGTCCAACCCTGCACCGGAATATCTGTTATCGAAACGTAAAATTTGGTGCTGTCACCTGGTGGTTTTTTGGCACTCACTCCGGGTGAAAGATTATACCAAGAAAAACCCGGAGCAGGGTTGGCTCCGGCGGCAATAATTTCTAATTGAAATGAAGCAAACTGTTCACTGTCGTTATTAACAGTAACTTCAAAGGTAGCGGGTGGGCCACCGGGTTTAAATTTGAGTACCTGCGCGGAGGCACTTGCACTAATGAGATTGTCCGCCATGTAAATCAGGTATTTTAATAGGAGTGTATAAGTAGGTGATTGTCAGTAATTACTAAATTAGTTAGTTCCTTTTGGCTTGTTTCTAAGGATTTGGCTTTTTGCTGCAAGGCTTTAAGATAAGCAATTTCTGTATCTTTATATTTTGTACTAACTTTCATTTGCTCACTTTTGGCGCGAAGTTTCTGCAACTGTTGGGCAAAGCTTTGTTCGTGGACAGAAATTGCCTGAACCATCTGCTTAAAAAGTTGTGCCAACCGCCCTAATTTATCAGAATTTTTCGCGGCTTTTTCTAAACTTTTAATATCAGATTCTTCGACTTGATCAAAGCAATCGCTACTTATTTTTTTAGCGAGTCTTGCCATTGGTCTAATGGGCTGAATTACGGCTTGTTTTAGCAAAAAATTAATCAGTAAAATAACAAGGGCAAAGATAACAATAAAAATTCCCCTTACTAAGCTCAAGTATTGACGAGCCATCCCAAAAACTTCTTCCGAAGGAACATAAAAAGCTTGGACAGCGAGAACCTTATTTAATTCCCATTCAATGAGAGAAGTAAGGTAAATTTAGGCGCGAGT
>CADCTM010000472.1 GCA_902805485.1 uncultured Coleofasciculus sp.
TGAGCGTTTTTCACCATAAAGGTCAAGCGCTCTTTGGGATAGGCAGGGTCTAGAGGGACATAAGCTCCACCTGCTTTAAGAATGCCCAAAAGACCTACTATCATCTCTAATGAACGATCTACGCAGATACCAACCAAAACTTCGGGTTTCACACCCAGTTTTTTTAGGTAATGCGCTAGCTGATTTGCTTTCTGGTTTAACTGCCGATAGGTTAACCGTTCATTTTTAAATACCACGGCTACCGCATCGGGGGTGCGTTCTGCTTGAGCTTCAAATAGGTGATGAATGCACTGATTTTGAGAAGAATTTACCTGGGTATTGTTCCACTCTACTAATAACTGGTGTCGCTCAGTTTCAGTTAGTAAGGGGAGTTCGGATAAATGTTGTTGAGGATTCGCCACAATTGTGGTTAGCAAAGTCTCAAAATGCCCCGCCATTCGGGTAATAGTGGCCTAAAATAAATCTATGTTGTATTCAAAATTTGCAATGAGTCCCTGCTGAGTTTCCCTCATCGATAGGGACAAATCAAAGGTAGCCGCCGCGATCGCTAATTCAAAGCGGCTGAGGGTTAGCCCCGGAAGTTCCAGAGTGTCTATCGGTGCATTTTCCAAGACAAACATGACTTGGAATAGGGGTGTGTGCGACAAATTCCGCTCTGGTTGTAGTTTTTCTACTAGCAGATTGAAGGGTAAATCTGAACGCTCCTGTGCTTCCAAGGCTACACGCCGCACTCGCCCCAACAACTCTCGGAAAGAGGGATTGCCCGACAAGTCGGTACGAATGACAGCAGTATTGACAAAAAAACCAACGAGTGATTCTAAATCGCGGCTGTGGCGGTTGGCGAGGGTTGTGCCGACGCAGATATCGTCCTGGTTGGTGTAGCGGTAAAGGAGTATCTGAAATGCTGCCAGTAGGGTCATAAACAGAGTCGCCCCCTCCTGCTGACTAAGCTGCTTTAGCCCTTGAGTCACTTCGACTCCCAGCCTCAGGGTAATGGTAGCTCCTCGGTGAGTTTGAACGGCTGGTCGTGGGCGATCGCAAGGCAGTTGTAAGACAGGGGGCGCATCAGCTAGCTGTTGCGTCCAGTAAGTCAGTTGTTCTTCAAGCACCGCCCCGCGCAATCGTTGCTGTTGCCAGTGAGCAAAGTCGGCATACTGGATGGGTAGCTCTGGCAAGGAGGAAGGCTTACCCCTAGAGAAAACTTCGTAGAGCGCTCCTAATTCCCGAATGATTATCCCACCTGACCAACCATCTGCAACAATGTGATGGATTGCAAGGAGCAGCACATATTCTGCTGCTTTGAGTTGCAGCAGTGTCACTCGCAGCAATGGCAACTGTTCCAAGTTGAAAGGGCGATCGAGTTCGGAAATTGCCAACTGCTGAATTTCAGCAGACTGTTTGGCTTCAGCTAAGTCCGATAAATCGACTACTGACAGACTCAAATCCGGATTGGGAGCGATGACTTGAACGGGTTGCCCATCCACACTTTGGAAAGTAGTCCGCAGCACTTCGTGACGGCGCACGATTTCCGTAAGCGCTTGCTCCAGAACAGCTACCTTGAGTGAACCGCACAGATGTACGGCAAACAACTGGTTATATGCCGTGCTTTCTATTTCCAGTTGGTCGATAAACCACAGCCCTTGCTGGGAAAAGGACAAGGGCAGGTTTCCGTTTCGGGGAACGGGTCGAATCGGTTGATGAGTCGAACTGGTAGCAAGATTGGCTTGCTTAAGAAAATCGAGTATCTCTGCTTTGCGCTCAGCTAGTTCGGCTCGTAGAGTCGGTGTCAGTGCATCTTGGGGAGCATTACAGCGCAAGCGACCGTCATCAGACCAGAGCCTTACGTCTAACTCATTAAGATAGGACAGAAACTCTTGAATAGATTTCATAACTCTATTTCCACTCGGTTGGGTAATGCACCCTCGACAGGAGCTTGTAGTTTTTGAGCGATCTGCTGAATCTGCTCGATCGACGCCGCTAGGCTTGCTAAATTGGGTGCCTCAAGCAAACTCTGTACGGGTAGCTTTATCTGGAATATTTCGCGCAACCGAGAGATGATTTGGGTAGCTTGCAGGGAATCCCCTCCCAGCTCAAAGAAATTGTCATCAGTTCCTACCTTTTCTACTCGAAGAATCTCTTGCCAAACATCTGCAATGAGCCGTTCAGCTTCAGTTTGAGGCATTACATAAGTGGCTTTCAGTTGTGATCGCAGACCTTTTAACCCAGGCAAGGCGAGGCGATCGACCTTACCATTAGCAGTCAGCGGCAGAGCATCCAAGAGCATAAATTCCGAGGGAACCATATATTCCGGCAGCTTTTTGATGAGGAAATCGCGCAATTGTTTAGGCTTAAACTGCTTGACAGATGATGACCCTTGAGCAACCAAAAC
>CADCTM010000473.1 GCA_902805485.1 uncultured Coleofasciculus sp.
AGTTTTTGGCTTATAACTCAATACTCATTCATAACATTAATTGAGGGCAACTTTAATGCTCCTCATGTTCTTCACCACCGTGTCCTTCCAATGCCTCATGTATGTATGCGGCGGCTAATGTGGCAAAAACTAGGGCTTGAATTGCGCTAGTAAATAAACCCAAAGCCATTACTGGTAGAGGTACAAATAGAGGAACCAGTAGTACTAGCACCGCTACCACCAGTTCATCTGCCAGAATGTTGCCAAACAAACGGAAGCTTAGGGAAAGAGGTTTGGTGAAGTCTTCCAAAACCGCAATTGGTAGTAGGATTGGCGTCGGCTCGATATACTTAGCAAAGTATCCTAAACCACGCTTCTTAAAGCCTGCGTAAAAATACGCCAAAGAAGTCAACAACGCCAGCGCTACGGTTGTATTGATGTCATTAGTAGGAGCCGCTAATTCGCTTCCTGGAATTCTGATTATCTTCCAGGGAATTAGAGCGCCTGACCAATTCGATACGAAGATAAACAAAAACAAAGTGCCGACAAATGGCACCCATGGACGATATTCTTTCTCGCCAATCTGGTTTCTAGTCAAATCCCGGATAAAGTCCAGGGCGTACTCCATAAAATTTTGTATGCCACTGGGAACTCTCTGGATATTTCTTGTCGCCGCTATCGAAGCACCGACAAGAAGTAAGATCACAAACCAGGATGTAAGAAAAACCTGCCCATGTAGTTTGAGATTGCCTAATTGCCAGTAGAAATGATTACCTACTTCCAATTTGGCAAGGGGGAAAGAGTTAAGCGCGTTTAAGAAACTAGACATTTCCATTGATGGAAGTTTCCCCAGAAATCAATGAGTGCAGTATTCCTAGCTTGTATGACCTAGCGAGGGTCAGGTGGCATGAGGGATTGCACCATGTAAACGATGAGCGTGGCTTTATAGGTCAGAAATCCCAAGAAAACTGGAATAATCTGTAGTTTATCCCACCGAGCTGCTACTACGATTAACCCAATAAATAGAGCAAACCGAGCCTTGCTCAGACGGTCTTTTTGTCTGCCCAGTTGCTCAACGTCTTTAGCCAACATCCTCAAGTAAACCATACCTGTGCACGCCCCGATCAAATAATTCAAGGCAATGTCAAGGGTGTAAAAAATCCACACCGAGACGAAAATTACCCCTGTAATTGCCAGTGTTACCAACAGCAAGTTTTTCTTGAGTTGGCTGTAATCCTGCATTGAGGAATCGGACTGGGAGGGTAGGGAACTCGGTTGAACAAGTTCCTCGGTTGCCGGTTGAATAGAGTCGTCTGACGGGTTCACAGGTAGGAGCAAAAGCTAGTCCAAATAGTTAGCTCGTTTATTACAAGCCATCATTAATCGTACCATGCAGCAGTAACAATACTTAAAGAATGATTAATTTCTGAGCAAGTCGTTCTCGGCACAGGGTGTCTTCTCAGACTCCCAGATTTCTCTAGCATTCCTCTGAATTCGGGGGACGCCTGATATTTCTTTCCCCACCCCTTTTTAACCCTGGCTAGGGGAGCTTCCAGCCGTGAGTACATCAGAACAAGAGGCTTGAAAACACGCTCTAGCCATAGCTATCGATAAGCGATCGCACATCCGTTAACAACAGAAATTGCCAAAGCTCAAAAAAGCGCTTTCTCTGAAGAGATTAACCGCTTCATTGCCTTGCTTACTTACGAACCAACACTTTCTAGGTTAAGCCTTCACGACCTCAAACGTAATCGATATCGCCGCCATCTGAGAAGCCGAAACCGATCGCACTTTTAGCAGCGGACCCCCACGACCACGACTTAGATCCGTTACCACATCATCAATTACCGCAACAGCCTGATCTCCTCGTGCTGTTACTGGCTCCCCACGCTTCTGTTGTTGCTCTTTGGCTAGAGATTGCAATCTCAACAGTGAATTAGTCAGAGGCGTTTCGCTAGCAATTACCAGCACTTCCCCGACACCAGTATTTTCCGGAGTGATCATAAACTCTTTTTTGCTAGGGTCTGGAATCAAACGAGTTGAACCTGCCTCAATTCGCGTCGTGATGTCTCGATCCTGATCTGATACTTTCTGATAGTCGTTAGGAAATAGGACAACAACGCCCTCAGACGGATCAACCAATAAAATACCTAGATAAAGCGGCGTTTTTTCGGCGTTAGTCACCTCAAACTGCAACGACGAGCCAAGAGGTAATTGTTGGGTAAGAACTTCTCCTGCCTCCCCGCGACCACCATAGGGAGGGCAACTCGTTGGTTCTTCACAACCGCGAGGCGTGAATGACTTACCAATCACAGTAGCAGCCTGACCTAATGATGAATATTTCATACTGACCCCTAACTTCTCGTGGGCATTCTCAAACAGGGTGATCTGGTACTGGTAC
>CADCTM010000474.1 GCA_902805485.1 uncultured Coleofasciculus sp.
TCGCATTTGAGATAGCTAACCGAAGACGATAAGCGCTTAGTCGCCACCGATTACTTGTTTAACCTCAACAATTATGGTAAGGTTCATTATGAAGGGGAGCACAATATTCATGTCTATGTGCTTGTAATAATTTTCCGGGCAAGGGTGAGAGCTGCTGTTAAATCAACAGCTATCGCTCAGACTAACTTGTTAAAATCCCAAGAACATCGAATAAAGACATAATCAAACTAATCAACTTATTACTTGAGGATTATAAATTGTAGATGTCAAATGGTAGAAGCTATCAAATTTAACAATAATCAAACCACCACAGCCGATTGGCGACTCACTCCGGGCTACTTGCATGAAGACCGATCGTATTTTGAATCAGCACATATTTTGTTAGGTCGTTTTTTAGCCGATAGAACCTCAGAAGACCCCTTGGTAGAAAAACAACTATTTGCCAGCGACGGCATTTTTGAGTGGGGACACGCCAAGCTTTTAGAAAAAGTGATTAATTCACGGTCAGACTTGGATTTTCTACTGTTGCATCCCAATTTGTTACGCAACTGTATTACTATCATCGAACCTTGGGAACACGTAGGCCTTAACGCTAAGGGCGAAGATGTTCGGGCTTCCAAAAATGTCGCCTACATTGCTCAGAAAGTCGCCGATATGGACTCAGTATTACTACCTGTTTGGTCAACAGGAGTCCTCGATCCAGAAATAGTTGTTCCCGCAATTAACTCTGGTTATGCCGTAGTCGTGGAAGGTGGCGATCCATCAACCTACGATGCCTCCATCTGGACAAGTCCGGCCTGTCCGCGAGAGGATATGTTTGCATTAGTGGAAAAACTATTGATCTCGCGATCGCCCACCAGCGCTGCTGCCATCTTTATTTGTGTGGGACACCAGTTAGCTGCTGAATGTCATATACGGCTCATCCGTCGTGCAGTCCAAGAAGTTTTGGGCACGACATCTCTGGATCGCGATCGCTCAGGCATGGGTCTGAGATCGTTGCAAGAAGTCTGCCAGCGCATCGAAGCAATGGGCAAGACACTCCCAGTCAAAAAGCGTGATGGACGAGTTGTTGCCAATGGCTGGAATGACGAGCATTTTGCCGCGGGGCGCAATGAATTAAAAGAAGTAGGCGATCGTGTGTTGTTGCCTTATCAGTCTCCCGACGGCGATGCCTTGGGTATTCCTTGGGAACTCATTCATGCCCACGATGTAACGGCTGATGCACATGAAGGTGTGATTGACACAACGATTCAATACGAGCGTGAAATATCAATTTCGATGTTTCATTCGGATGAAGTCAACGAAGAAGCAATATTGTTTGCAAACTGGGCTTACCGCAGTATTCATGACGCTATTGTTCCCTATCGGCACATCATCGCTGGAAGCGCTCTGTCATGGCTGATACAACTGCCCGATTCCCTGGAAATCCTCTGTTCGACAGCAGCGGATGGCGCCATACTTACGGAATGTTCGGCTACCTGCATTAACTACAAAGACTTTGAAACTAAGAAAATTCGACGCTCGTTTACTTGTCAGTTCCATCCAGAACTGCTCTCGGATTTGCGTGCGATCGGTAACAGTGAATCTCCCTCCTATTCAACTTTAAAAAATGATGATGGTGTCCGCTTATTTGTCCGACTCCTGTATGCGGGAATGCAAGAGTAATGCTATTAGCTTGCGCCACCCTTTCCGTGGCGCAATTACTACTTTGAGAAGTGAAGATGACAATTGAACTGAAACCATCACAGCCACAGATAGAGCAGACACCAGGTGCGATCGCGCAAGGGCTCCCTTGGAGTATCGGACTAATTTCGTTATTTCTCGCAATCTTTGCCTTATCCTTTGCCGCCATCTTCATCAGATTGAGCGAACGGGAACTCGGTCCGGTTGCGACGATATTCAATCGCTTCTGGGTAGCTACTGTGATCTTAGGATTAGGGAATCTGTTCAAGACATTGAGCGAAAGACACTCCCACGACTCCTTCCTCCAAAAGCAACATTACACCAGCAGCGATCTAGTCTTGTTGCTGGCAATGAGTGTTTTTTTCTCAAGCACCTTAATCACTTGGGCTTGGTCTCTAACTCAGACCAGTGTGGCAAACTCTAATCTATTACATAACGTAACCCCGCTTTTCACCACGGTGATAGGATGGCTGTTTCTCAGTCAATCTTTTGATGGCAGATTCCTCATTGGCATGGTAGTCGCCATCAGCGGATCGATCTTAATTGGACTAGGTGATTTGCATATAGGGAGTGATAACTTTACAGGTGACTCACTTGCCATCCTATCTGCCGTCTTTTCTGCAGCCAATCTGCTGACTGTAGAAAAACTTCGAGCCAAGTTTTCAGCGACAACGATACTTTTGTGGTGTTC
>CADCTM010000475.1 GCA_902805485.1 uncultured Coleofasciculus sp.
TGTAACCATTATTGGACGTGACTATGATGAAGCCTGAGATGGAAACAACACAACTGTCTCTATTTTCTAATCCAGAGCAAAATCCTCTTAGGAAGCAGAAGACGGCGAAGCTAGGGCGTTATGAACGTATCCAACGTGAACTAGAGACAGGTGACAGCGATCCTTACAAAACATTTGTTGATATTAGTTCGCTACCCACACCTCCCTCCAACTATACCTTTGTCGATCTTTTCAGTGGCTCGGACTCCGCGCTCCACCCCAGATATGTAGGTGCGGTCTAAGTTAGCACGTAGTCCCAATTCTTCTTGTGAGATGCCAAGCCCTGTCCGGCGCTGCCTCACGAGGTAGCCCAAGGCAGAAAGAATTTTGCCTTTTGATTCGTCCATGTGCCGATTGTGAATATCTACGGACTATCCGTCTACGGACGATGTGTCACATTACTGGTGCGTGGTGCAAATAAGTCAAGGCTTATCCCCGATAATAGTAAAAATTGTCTCACTTTGATCCCTTTGGGAGCAACGGCTCTTGCTATTTAGAACGTTGTTGCTCACTGCCAAAACTGTAATTTGTCTCGACAACCCCAGGCGGTTTAAGCTGATACTTACCACTTAGGGTTACATCATGGATCAACTAGAACGCCTAACCAAAATGGCAGAGGACGAACTAACTGAATACAGCACAGATGCCCGAAAAATGGAGAAACTACGCCGTAAAATTGGCATATCTGTCTCCGCCGCCCAACAAAAAGAAGTCAAAGCAGCCTTATTAACCCAAGTGGCATCGAGCGGTATAGCCAAGCTTGTAGAGGAACAACGCCAAACGATCGCCTTACCATTTTGGGGTATGGCTGGACTTGGCTTATTAGGAGGAATTTCTCTAGCGCAGTGGGTAGGTTTTCTTGTCGCTATTGGCGGCGCTGTTGCTGCGTACCGCCTACAAAAATGGGGCTGGGAATTAGAGGCGAAGCGCTTACTACTCAACACTCTAGAAGATATTGAAGCCCGGATTGCCAACCCTCAGAAGTCTGACTAATTTAACTAGGGTTTAGTCGCTTGGATACCCAGCTAATCAACCCGCTCAAAATTGCTCCAGCCATCAAAATGCCAATTGCTGGAGTAAACACAGGTTCCCAAAGACGATACCAGAGGTCAAGTCCTAAAGGAACCCCAATCGAGCGACCAATAACCCCGATCGCTAACCACAAAAAGCTCAATAAAACAAGAAACACATCCAGCACTAACAACTGGTTAAGCCAACCGATTAGTCGATCTTTCATAGCGTCATCATTCTTCATCTCAACCCACACAGTAGCAAAGCCAGAACATCCTTACTCATCCTCCTCACAAATCGTCAGATTCTGGGGATCGCACTGCGAAACAAAAACCACAATTCCTTTGGCACCCTCTTGCTCAAGATCTTCGACAAAACCCGGTTTAGTTTGATTGGCTTCCTTCGCACTATCAAAGGGTCCAAAGTAGTACGTACAAGTGGGCTTTTGCGTATCAATCTTCACCCACCAGGGGGCTTGTCTCTGGCGCTTTGGAAAATAAAAAAGTAGGCACAAGAGAGTGAAAAACAGAGAAAACAAAAAAAATCCGAGCATTTCTAAAATCTTACATTGAGTCGGCGGACTAAGTAACTCAGCGCTTTTTGTGAGTACGGCAAGAAGCGTCGCCCTTCACAAAAACTGGCATCCTGCTTCAGGATATCCAGACAATATGCTAACTCAAGTTTTTCCCAAAGGTGGGTTTATTTCCGATTTAAAGTAAACAATCACCCAAATTTTGAACTCTTTTAGAATCAACTCCGTCTAAATCTACATCAATGCAGTGAATTGAGACTCATACAATTCATAAGCATTAATTTAGATAATCTATATAACCGGAGTACGAACAATGGGTTGGAACAAATCAGACATCCTTAACGCCGCAATGGTGGGTTTAACTTTAGTGGCAAGTGTCCTTGCTGTGCCTATGATGGGATCTGGACAAAATCATCCTGTTACTAGTTCAAGTATTCCCGGTATAGGGCAACTTGTTCGATAAACGCTAGTACAACACTACAGCAGTAAAAAGAAGAGACTCTCGTAAGGGTTGGTTTTGGAGACAAAATAGTTGGTTTGAATATAAGGGTGATTCTAAACGGATACCTATGCTTTTATGTACTCGTGTGAACTTACAAATTGCTATAACTTTCAGGAAACTCGTGTCAATAAAAAGCCTGAACAAAGCAATCTAGAACAGCCAATGGCGGCGATGGGGCAAAACAGTCCATAAACCATGAAACTAAGGCGTAGAGTGCCCGAAGAAGCCACTCAGGGGCGTTTTTGCTAAGAGCGGTCGCTAGTTCTCACTAACTCTAAGAAGTGA
>CADCTM010000476.1 GCA_902805485.1 uncultured Coleofasciculus sp.
GCATTGCAGCACTGCCTAGCCTATGAAGTTTACAAAACCAATTCTAACCTCTGCAAAAATTGCTACGAAGTCCTCTGGCACTGCGCCCAAACTATAAACTACCCAACCTTCCACAAAGCATGGCACTCACCTCACAAACAACTCCCCGACACCGGCGCCTGAGTCTTCACCACCACAGCTTTATACCCCGCCGTACTCAACAACTTCTCCACAACCAACTCAGCCCGATCATTAGCCTGCTTAAGTATCCCCTGATCACAAGCCGCCTTCTGAATCTTCTTCAAAGTCTCTCGCTGTGCCAACGTCTGCAACTGAGGCGCAACATCCGGTCCCAAACCTAAGAAACCGCGATTATAGTCATAAACACTAGACTTATTTACATCAATCTTGCTATCCAAAATCCGAGGCGGCGGCAACCGAAGCTGAATCGTATTATCCTTCACCTGCACATCAGCCGGACTTAAATCCTTCAGGTCAACTCCAGCCCTCACCTCACCATAAGCAATATAAAGCAGCGTTGTAGCACCAATTGTATAGTTACCTAACTTTTGTTCCTGACGGGTAGGCACAACCGACTCCATCGTAAACACAGAAGTCGTCAACTCACTCGCGCCCCGCACTTGACGCACAACCAAAGTCCGCACATCCACCTCGGGTTTCGGCTGTGACAGGCTGAACATCGCACCGAGTCCTTCAAAAAAGCGACTACCCGATCGCAAAACCCCAACACCCAAAACCAATCCAAACAGAACAGTACCACCTGTCGCCATCAACATCAAATTTCTGAACAGTCCAGGAGTTCTCAACAGTCCCGACGCAATCTTACTAATCTGAGGCTTCTGAAACTGATCTCGCATCGTTTAATTTCCTTTTTGCAGACTGTATCAGCTTTAACCGTGGATGCTACATCTACTATAAGTCGAGCGTAAACAAGTCACCGTTTTCAATAATAGGTCTTCCAGCTCAAAAAATCCCCTCATCTACCTCCAAAGTCTGACTGACAGATATTGCAGCCCCCCCTTTAGACAGAGATGCAATACTTGCATTTAGTGTTAAAACTGCTCTGATCTATAGTCAGACAATAACTAAGTACTACATGACGAGTTCAAAGTTAGTCAGACAAGCCAAACGGTTACTAATCAGTGGTGCAATTCTCAGTATTGGAGTTGGCACGCTGCCAGCGCAAGCCCAATCTTCCTCCCAAGTAGCAAGGCTAGTCGAAGCGCTACGAAAAGCTGCACCACAAACAGGTAGGGCAGACGACGGGCTTTATAGTCCTTGGGAAATCAAAGGACCTAACATTCTGCGTTGGTCGAGACTTTGTACAGGGCAGACGATGACTGTACAACAATTTGAAGCCAACCCTACCAAAGCTCGTGAGATTTTAGCCTGTGTGATGCAGGATGTCATGCGCGACGAATACAAAGCCACGGGGAATAATGAGACTGCCGCCGTGCAACGCTCCGCCTGTTGGTGGATGACTGGCGACCCGAATCAATGCAAGAGTGGGGCAACAGCTACCTACGTTCAGAAAGTTTTAGGCTTTTATCAACAGGCAGGAAGTACACCGTCTCAACCGCCAGCCCAAAAGCCTGCAGCGACACCTCCAGCAACCCCAACCCAACCAACACCCCAACCTTCAGCGAAACCGCCAACGCCTCAAAGTCAAGCCGCACCTAAGCCGCTCGAACCTGTAGCCCGCTCATCCTCGCCGTCTAAAGTTTCCGATTCTCAGGTTGGTATATTGGTGGAAGCGTTACGACAAGCCGCACCGCAAACCGATACAACCAATAACGGACTTTATAGTGTGTGGCAAGTTAAACCGGAAAATATTGCTAGTTGGTCGCAAAAATGCTTAGGAAAGGAACTGACACCTGCACAATTTCAGGATAGCCCGGTAACTGCCCGTAGTATTTTGGTCTGTGTAATGCGCGATGTGATGAGCGAGCAGTACACTGCCAGTAATAATAATGAGTTTCTTGCTGTAGAACGTGCCGCGTCTTGGTGGATGACAGGCGATGCTAGTCAATACAATAGTAGTGCAACGGGTCCTTATGCCCAGAAGGTTTTAGACTTTTATAAACAGTCGCGTTTGAAGTTCTTTTCTCACATTTAATATCGATTGATTGCACCATAAGAAAACGTAGGGGCGTACGACCGTACGCCCCTACAATATTTTAACCAGCAGTCAAAAACTCTTCTAATTTCGGTACATCTACCCAAGTGCCTGTTTCATGAGATTGATGGGTTAAATCCATCAATAGTTGTGAGTAAACCCCTTCTTTAAATGAAGGCGTAATTTCCTTCCCCGCCTCAATTCCTTTCACCCACTCGTCAACAACCCGAATAAACGGCGCAAGACGCCCGTCGCTATAATTTCGCGAAAATATCAATCGATTCGGAATTTCTACCTCACTCAGAGGTTTACCCACGGGTGCTGCCTTGAGATGAAATCCATGCACGTAATCTTTCTGATTTTCGCTGCCTAAAACTAAAGTACCGCGATCGCCATATACTTCAACAAAATGCCCCCGCCCTTGATACGTTACCGAACTAATGGTCATCTGGCAGGGTGTCCCATCAGCTAATTCCAGCATCACCAAACAAGTATCATCGGCGTCCACAGGCTTGAGTTGACCGTTTGAGGTCGGATCGGGTCTTTCCGAAATTGCTGTACTCAGTTGGGCAGACAACCGCCCCACAGAACCAAATAACCAACTGATGTAATCAAAGGCATGAGAACCGATAGCCCCCAATGCGCCGCCACCTTTGTCTTTTTGAGCATACCAATTCCAGGGACGCGAGGCATCGGCACGGCTGGAAACTAACCAGTCAATTTTAACCAGACGCTTTTGCCCGACATAACCTTGGGCGAGGTATTCTGCTAACAATTGCCATGCGGGGATGAAGCGAAATTCAAAGTCCATCATTGCCACAACATTCTTAGCAGCGGCAAGTTGATAAAGTTCTCGTGCCTCTTCTGCTGTCAGCGTCATCGGTTTTTCGAGTAATATATGTTTCCCCGCTTGTAAGGCTAACTTTGCCATTTCATAATGCAGGAATGGCGGTGTGGAGATGCTGACGGCGCTGACATCGGGTAAGGCGAGGGTGTCTTGGAGGCGATCGCAAGCTTGAGCTATGTTGTGAGTAGAAGCGATCGCTTTTGCCTTTTCTAGATCACGATTATAAACTGCCACTACCTGAGTTTTTGGGTGTTTTTGAAAACCTGGTATGTGAATTTTTTCGCCAAACCCTGTGCCGATGACCGCTACTCCAATGTCCTTATTCATTGCTATTAACTATTAATCATTTTTGTTTGTTCTACCCAGGTTATTACTTCTTCACCCAGGTGAGTGCCGCTGAGTCTATCTATTTCACGGATGCCTGTAGGACTAGTAACATTAACTTCGGTAAGATAGCCGCCGATCACATCAATTCCCACAAAATATAAGCCATCTTGCTGTAATTTTGGTCCAACAACCGCACATATTCTCTGTTCTTGCTCGGTAATCTCGGTTTGAGCAACTCTCCCTCCCACAGCCATGTTGCCGCGAAATTCGTTTCCTGTGGGAATACGGTTTACAGCGCCAATCGGTTTACCATTGAGCATAATAATTCGCTTATCCCCGTCTTTGGCGGCAGGTAAATAAGTTTGAACCATTACGGGTTCGCGACCTTGTTGGGTGCTAATTTCAATTAAAGAATTAAAATTGCGATCGCTTTTATCCAAAAATAAGATTCCTTCCCCGGCTTTCCCGCCCAATGGCTTAAGAACCGCTGTTCCTTTTTCCTCCAAAAATTTCCGAATTACCGATTTATCCTGACTAACAATTGTTTCAGGAATCACTTCCTCAAACTGGAGGGCGTACATTTTTTCATTCGCCATCCGTATCCCCGCCGGGGTGTTAATTACTAAGGTTTTTTCGGGATTAATATAGTCCAAAATATAAGTGGCATAAAGGTAAGGAACACTAACAGGTGGATCAGTTCTCATGAAAACTGCGTCCATGTCTTCTAGGGGACGCCAACCCGCTTCGGAGACGGCGTACCACTCTGGCTCGACTACCCAGCGCCCTTCAACTAATTGAGCTGGCGTCAGTTGTACCTTTTGCAAAAGCGCCCAGGCTTGACTCTTGACAACACTTAATTCTTGTGCTTTAGTCACCCAAACTTCATGACCTAATGCTTGTGACGCTTCCATAAGAGCCACACTAGTATCGTGACCTGGATCAAGTTTGGCGAGAGGGTCAATAATGAACGCAAATTTCACGCTGGAAATCCTTTAAATTGTTCGGATAAACACACATTTATTCAATTAAACCGTTATCGGGTAAGCACTACGGGGTGAAAGTAGCTTAATTTTTCCGATTAATGGGATAGCTATTACTAACGAAACTCCGTAGAAAAGAAGGCTGCACCTTACTTTAGCAGCGGGTCTAATTTGCCCTGAGCATCCAGAGCATGAAGATCATCACAACCACCAATATGTCGGTCATTAATAAAAATTTGTGGTAAGGAACGTCCACCATGTGACCGTTTCGCCATTTTTGCTCGTGCTGCCTCGTCGCCATCAATACAGTATTCTGTAAAATCAACCCCTTTTTTATCCAGCAAGGCTTTAGCGCGGATACAAAAAGGGCAGAAGCTCCAGGTATAAATTTCAACGTTCGTTGCCATAGTATCCTCAACTAATAATTAATATGTCTTAAATTTTAGATCGGTCTTGCTTCCTAAGAATCAGTCGACTTGTGGAGTACTGCCAAGAACTAGCGCTAGCCAGCTTCAGGATAAACTTAGGGATTGAGCTGGTGCGAGTGCCATGCTTGCTGAAAACCAGACTTCCCAAAAAAGTTAACCAATAGTTTAGTACAAAGAGCGAACAATTTTGGTCAAAGGCTGTCTATGATACATAATAGGCAAGAAAAGCGAAAGCTTTGTTACAAATTTGCCCGAACACATCTGTAGAAAAAACTTCAGGGATGGTATTTTTGACTTATTGTTATGAGTCAAACCGAAGTTTGCCCTTAAAAGCACAAGTGCATTGCCTAAACAGGATTAACACTTGTTAGATTTAGCTGATTTTAATTAACTGCTAGCGAAAGTTAATTAAAATTTGCTTGCGCTTACGGGACGGACTCTATGCAAAGTGATTAAAATCACATGGTTTTATTGCATAAAGGACAAGACATTAATCAGTTGAAACTGCTAACCTTTTGGAAATGAGAGGTATAGGTAAGTGGCTTGCTTGTCTTTGCGGGTATTCCTGGCTAAGGCTTGGCATGACCGCAAAAGACTTGTAACTCCAAACATCTATGCTGGACTCAGCGACTCCCGTGCAACTACCACGCTAGTTGAGCGATTAGAAGAAACACTTTCCTTGCTAGATCCTCGTTGTCTTGATGGGATTGATTGATCTTTGATCGCGTTCGTTCAACTTTAGTTTAGAGTAGATCGCAAACCTAAGCCGAACAACACGGCTCAATTGGGTCAATCACTGCCCGCTAAACTCAAACTTGAGCGTAGAAACGACAACAAACAATAATAACGCTTAGGCAATGCCTAATTAACCTGGGAAAAACTTACTGATGGACTGCCGGAAGTTGCCGCAAGGAAAAATTATGTCTAGTACGCACGACTTATTTACAATACAGTTTTGGGGCGTCAGAGGGAGTGTCCCCTGTCCTGGACCGGAAACGGTTCGGTATGGCGGCAACACACCCTGCATTGAGATGCGAGTGGGTAGTAAACGTCTGATTTTTGACGGCGGCACAGGCTTACGAGTTTTAGGGCAGTCCCTGCTGTCACAGATGCCAGTAGAAGCTCATATGTTTTTCACCCACTCCCACTGGGACCACATTCAGGGGGTGCCTTTTTTTGTTCCTGCTTTTATTAAGGGAAATTGTTTCCATTTATATGGAACGCAATCGCCTGATGGTAAGACAGTTAAGCAGCGGCTTACTGACCAAATGCACCATCCGAATTTTCCTGTGCCTTTCCAAGTCATGCAAGCGGATTTTAAATTTTATGACCTGGAAGTTGGAGAAACCGTTGAAATTGGTGAGATAACAATTGAAAATGCCAAATTAAATCATCCTGGTGAAGCATTGGGCTACCGCGTCAACTGGCGGGGCTATTCAGCCGCCTACATCACCGACACAGAACACTTTCCCGACAAGTTGGATCAAAATGTCCTGAAGCTAGCGCGTAATGCTGATGTGATGATTTACGACGCGACTTATACTGATGAAGAATACCACTCCCAAGCAACCAGTAAAGTCGGTTGGGGACATTCAACCTGGCAGGAAGCCGTCAAGGTGGCAAAAGCGGCGAATGTGAAAAAACTCGTGATTTTCCACCACGATCCACTGCATAATGATGATTTCCTCGATCATGTAGGCGAAGAAGCTGCTCAACAGTTTCCGAATACCTTTATGGCTCGTGAAGGTTGGTCATTGCAGTTAGTCGAGTCCCCAACGACAAATTTGGCGGCGGTGGGAGAGCGGCAAACGTCCGTTTAGGAAGTTAGGGGTCATCGCTCTTAGTTAAAACCGTCAGGCATGACTTGTAAAAAATTCATTCCCCGATTAACCGCAATGACGCCTCAATTCCGATTAATGTGTCAAAATGTAAAGCGTGTGGGTTACTTCCTCTCCAGATACTGCTTTAACACCAACAACTGTTGCCCTGGGAAATTTTGACGGCGTACACCGAGGGCATAAAGAGGTTATTAAACCAATTTTGCGGACATCGGGCATTTCTCAAGCGCTGACTGTGATTCCGCATAGCACAGATTGGCAAAAATATCAAGAGGGGTGTGTACCAGAATTAAAAAATCTGGAGAGTCAGATTTATTCAACGGTTGCCACCTTTAGTCCTCATCCACGAGAATTTTTTTCTGGGAAAACCTGGAAGTTCCTGACGCCAAGGGCAGAAAAGGTATTACAGCTAAAAAGCATGGGTGTTGATCAACTGGCATTATTGCCCTTTAACCAAGAATTGGCATCCCTAAGTCCCGAGCAATTTGTGGAAAAGATTTTGGTGCAGCAACTCAAAGCAACACACGTTAGTGTGGGGCAAGATTTCCAGTTTGGTTATAAGCGGAGTGGAACCTCAACTGATTTAAAAGCGATCGCTTCTTCCTACGGAATAGATGTGACAATTGTATCGTTGCAAACTTGTCAAGGAGAACGTATCAGTAGTTCCCTCATCCGCCAATCACTAGAGCAAGGCAATGTTAGTCAGGCCAACCGTCTATTAGGACGCCCCTACACCATTACCGGAGTTGTCGTTAAAGGGCAACAACTCGGCAGAACAATTGGCTTTCCCACCGCTAACCTACAATTGCCCCCAGAAAAATTTTTACCCCGCTCCGGAGTCTACTGTGTGGGAGTATGGGGTGACTGCCTATCGAATGCGCTGCCCTTCCAACCAGGTGTGATGAATATTGGACATCGCCCGACAGTTCAGGGTACAACTTTAACAGTCGAGGTTCACCTGTTAGATTGGTCTGGTGATCTGTATGGACAGACGTTAACTGTGAGCTTAGAGGAATTTTTGCGACCGGAACAAAAATTTGCGTCTTTAGAAGCACTCAAAACACAAATCCACGCAGACTGTGAAGCGGCAAAAGCTTTTTTAGAAAGTCGGGGCTAGGCAAGAGAATGGGGAGGAATCTACCAGTCATGAGAGAAAGTATTGAGCAGCTAAAGACAAATCTGGCTCGTACTATTGTTGGAAAAGCTGATGCAATTCGCCTGGTACTTGTGGCGCTGCTTGCTGGTGGTCATGCTTTGTTAGAAGATGTTCCTGGTGTCGGCAAAACTCTTTTAGCTAAATCCCTGGCACGTTCGATTGATGGGCGGTTTCAACGGATTCAATGTACTCCTGACCTTTTGCCAACGGATATTACAGGGACGAATATTTGGAACCAAGGCACTCGTGAGTTTGAATTTCTCCCGGGTCCGATATTTGCCAATATCCTTTTGGCTGATGAAATTAATCGGGCAACACCCCGCACCCAGTCGGCATTATTAGAGGTGATGGAGGAACGGCAAGTTACAGTGGATGGTGTTTCTCGAAGCGTACCGCAGCCGTTTTTTGTAATTGCTACCCAAAATCCAATTGAATATCAAGGAACTTTTCCACTGCCAGAGGCACAAATGGATCGGTTTATGCTGTCTTTAAGTATGGGCTATCCGACTGAGGAAGAAGAATTTCAGATGCTGCAACGACATCAAGATGGCATGATGATTTCAGAGCTGAGTCCTTGTATTTCTACAGACGAGGTTCTGGAGTTGCGGCGTCTTTGCAATCAGGTGAAGGTTGAAGCGTCTTTGCAAAAGTATATCCTCAATTTGGTTCGTGCTTCTCGTGAGGCGGAGGAAGTGTCTTTGGGGGTGAGTCCCCGTGGTACGGTGGCATTGCAGCGTACGGCTCAAGCACTGGCTTATCTGGACGGGCGAGAGTATGTGATTCCGGATGATGTGAAATATCTTGCCCCTCATGTGCTTGCCCATCGTTTGATTCCTGCTGGGGGGCGTCGGGCGAAGTCTGTGGTAGAGCAACTTTTGCGATCGGTTTCCATCCCTTAAAATTGTTGTTTTAGTTAGGTTAAGGCGTGTGAGGTCAAGAATTCGACAGCAAAAACGAGGGATACCCCAAAGACAACGGCGGAAGCGATCGCCTGCGGTATTATTATTTTTGCTGTTAGTTTGGAGTATCTGTTTGGGATGGGGACTTGCGATCGCTCTTAGCGCTAGCGCCCAAACTAACATACCGGCACAAGCGACAACCGTCCCCGGTACTGTTGATGCAATTGGGGCGCGGTTTCAGGTAGGGAAAGACTTTTACTTGGAAAACTGCGCTAGCTGTCATATTGCTATACCACCGGAGGTTTTGCCCTCGGAAACTTGGCGACGCTTGCTTTTGGAACCCCAGGAACATTATGGTCAGAAGTTAGAGCCGATGATTGGTCCTTCGTTGATTGTGATGTGGGATTATCTGCGAACTTTTTCTCGTCCGCACCAGGAAAAAGAATCTATTCCTTATCGGGTTGCTGAATCTCGTTTTTTTAAGGCGCTACATCCACGAGTGAAGTTTCCTCAACCGGCGACGATTGGTAGCTGTGTGACTTGTCATCCTGGTGTGCCTCAATTTAATTATCGTAGTCTGACTGCGGAGTGGGAAAATTCGCCGTAGTCGGCATCGGGGTAGGCATCCGGAGCGAAGGTGAGGAGGCGCTACCCCGGAG
The DNA here is from genome assembly GCA_902805485.1 of uncultured Coleofasciculus sp. Taxonomy (GTDB): domain Bacteria; phylum Cyanobacteriota; class Cyanobacteriia; order Cyanobacteriales; family Coleofasciculaceae; genus CADCTM01. The sequence goes on from CADCTM010000476.1 coordinate 9,251, forward strand.
AGTAAAATTATCTCTGTAATCAGCAATGCCGATTTTTCTGGTGGCAGGGACATCTTGCCCATCCTGAAAATGATGCAACATCTCAGATGAAGCCAACTCAGCCGATGAGCATTGCATACTAGATGAATGCTTTGGAGTTTTTTTTATGAGTACAGAACTAGAGGTTGTTAGGCAGACTGAGGTGCTGAATCGATTGGTGCTAGACCGCCGCACGACCGAGGAAGTGGGACGGGTGGAGCAACTTTGGCTCAATCCTCAATCTCATCAAGTTATTGGTTTGACTTGCAAATCCGGATTTCTGGGCAATAATAAATTCTCGTTTAATTGGACGCAAATTGAGACGATTGGCGCCGATAGTATTTTAGTGAATTATGACCCGGAAGCAATTGAGCCAGAAAAGCCGGAGTCTGTGGTTTCTTTGATTGGTCATGAGGTATGGACGGATGCTGGCAATAAGGCTGGCAAAATTGTGGATTATTTGTTTGTTTCTCGCACTGGCGCGGTTGTTGAGTATTTGTTTATGTCTAGCGGTTGGCGCGGTGTTTTGGATGGGATTTATTTGCTGGCAGCGACGACTATTACGAGTGCTGGTAGTAAGCGGGTAATTGTGCCGGATGAGGTTATCCAAGTCCCTCAGCAATATACTGAGGGGTTGAATCAAAGGTTGAGTCAAGCGGCGGAGTTTCTCAAGGATGACGCGAAGAAGACTCAGCTTGATTGGGAGGCAATAAAACGCCGCGCTCAAAATATTACTGAGCAAGTTAAAGAGAGGACGGAAACGTTAACTAGTATTGCGAAGGAAAAGCTGGCGGAGGTGAAGTCGCAACCGGAAGATGTTTCTGCGGTTGAGGGAATGAAGACTATTGATACTACCGCTGAGTCTTTGCCGAGTGCGCCAGATTTACCGGAAAACTTGAAGTAGGTTAGATTCAACACTTTTATTTAGTCGTAGAGACTTTCACAGGGTACGTCTCTACAAGTTTTTGGTGCAAAAATAATTTTAAATAAGCTATAATAAAGGGTTATTTTTGTGCTATAGTTGTTTTGTTGGATGACAGCGTTCAACGCAAGAAGCCAGTCCATTGCTTTGCAGGGCGGGGACTGGCTCCAACTCCAATTCAACAAAGGAGATAACTTAATTATGACTTGTAATAAGCGGCTTAGTCCGTGGGTAATTGTGCGCCTGTTGCCAAATATGCGGCGGGTTCACAAATTTACGGTTTCACCTCTATCTGTAGGGGCGTCCTCATCCTCACTAAAGCTCCGGTCGCTCCGGAGCTTTGCGCCCTAC
>CADCTM010000477.1 GCA_902805485.1 uncultured Coleofasciculus sp.
TGCTTCGGTCGGTTTAGAACTTCTGTCATGTGATAAGCACGAGCACCATTGCTATAGTGGGACTTTATAACAAAGTTCTAAGAAACAGACCTAGAATACTGATATAGATAACGTTTTACGTCAGTCTCGATAGGAGCAACGTAGGGTGAAGGACCAAGTGCTAGCAGCAATGCCGCAGTGTTTTGAGAACTGGTGCGGTCGGTTTGACGAGGTATTTACAAGAGCAAAGCAGCGACAAGAATTTCGCGTTTATTTAGGTGGACTACTGGGCGAGAGTCAGCGCAAGAACATAGCCCAAATTGCCAGTAACACGGTGAACGGGTCATATAACAGCCTACGGTACTTTCTCAACAAAGCCGCTTGGGATGCGGACAAGCTGAACGACCGACGCTTGCAAGTAATGCACTGCTGCCGCCAGACGACTCCGAGTCGAGGCTTTACCTTAATTGTGGATGACTCTGGACACCGTAAGAGCGGGGATGACACAGATGGGGTGGGACGGCAGTACATCGGAGAGATTGGCAAGACCGACAACGGCGTTGTGTTACTGAGTACGCACTTGTACGATGGCGTGCGGCGATTGCCTCTAGATGTTGCCTTGTATCAACACGCTAATTGCTTAGAACAGGGTAAAGAAGACCCCAAGTTTGTGAAAAAACCAGACCTAGCGCTGCAACTGATTGACCAATGTTTAGTGCGAGGGTATCGACCAAAGGTCACCTTGATTGACGCGGGCTATGGGAACAACACCCCTTTCGTCAAACAGCTGGAGTCGAAACATCTAAAATACATCGCTGCTATTGCCAAAAACCGTCAGGTGACTTACCAACTGCCAACAGATGCAGAACCTCGTAAGCACAGCGTGACTGAGATTGCCCAAGCCTTAACAGCAGCAGACTTCATTCCTGTCGAACTCCCCCTCAACAGGCCCCGCACCGTTTGGGTTGCCATGCTGCCAGTTCACGTTCCCAAACTCGAAGGCATACGTTGGCTGGCGATGCAACTGAATGCACCGACTTGGGAGACTGCTACAGAAGTTGATTACTTCCTCACCAATGCTACCGAGCAACTCTTGAGTGCCACTTGGGTAGCTCAGACCTACTCGCAGCGTAACTGGGTAGAGGTGTTTTATCGAGAAGCCAAAGGCTGGTTTGGGCTGAGTGAGTATCAAATCCGCGATGCCAACAGTATGAAGCGTCACTGGATTTTGGTGTTCACGGCTTACACCTTCATTCTCTGGCATCAACTTACAGGCGGGGTGCGACGACGCTGGGCAACCAAGGCCTTGCAGACCATCTCTGAAACCTTAGAAGCGTTTCGCACCGCCGTCGAGTTTCGCCTAGTGCGTTGGCTCAATGCCCATGTCGATGTATTTGCCGCTCACAAAGCCAAGTCTGGCTATATTTGGGCTTAGAATCTTTCAAAGTCCCAATAGTTAAGCAATCCAGCAATGAGGTTAAATCGTAAGCCAAAACGCTTACGGCGATTACGATAGCGTTCAGCTAGGATGCGGAAAATCTTCAACCTACGATTTACATGCTCTGCGACAACACGCCAAGATGCTAACAAACGATTGTATTGGCGATGCGCTGCTTTTAGAGCAGCACTACAAGGTTTTTTGCTAGGGGTGCAACTGAGGGTGTGCAGTTTGACAATGCCCTGATAGCCTTTGTCCGCTAAACATATTTGTGAGCGTGCAAAGCTGACTTGACTAGTCTTGAAGAGGCGAAAATCATGTGTATGACCCGTTCCATAGGCAGTACAAATAATCTCTCCAGTCCTTTGGTCGACTACTACTTGAGCTTTGAGAGTATGGCGTTTTTTCTTACCACTATAGTAGCGACGTTGTTTCTTTTTTGGGCGTTCAATCGGAGTTTCAGTTACATCTACTACAAGTATCTTCCACTCATAGGCACTTTGATGTAATTGTTTCAAACCGGGTAGCCTGAATGCCCGAGAGCGAATTAACAATTTCTCTACCGGGACTGACAATTCGGCAAACCGTGGATTCATGAATACCCCAACTTTTACCAATATGAAAGTACGTCCGGTACTCCCGCCAATATTCTAGGGTCATCAGCAGTTGATCTTCTACACTTAACTTCGGTTGACCGCCTCTTTTCCCTGTGCGTTTCAAATCTGGTTGTAGCACCTCGACGGTTCGATTAAAGGTTTCAATATGGACTCCGCAAAGGCGTTTAAATTCCTTGGAGTTGAGGTTTTTTAACTGTTCGTAGGTCATAGCGTTTCTCCCTATCACCTACTTGTGCCATCTTTTTCCTATTCATGCAAGAGGTCTAATGTTTCTAGTTTAATGGGCAAGGTAGCAGCTCCAACGATGGCTACTTATTCAGCCACCAAGTTTGCA
>CADCTM010000478.1 GCA_902805485.1 uncultured Coleofasciculus sp.
TATCCCGCAGGGAATACAGCGCTTATCAACTCACAAAAAAAGCGCAAGAAAAGAAATTTGAACAACCTGAAATTACTAAAGCCCTTGAAGAACTTCAAAGTAAAGATTATCAATCGGACACGCGTGTCGTTGAAGGTATGATTGCCTCGTATCAAGGGAAATATGGCAAATCGATGATTAAGCGGAAATGCCGTGAAAAAGGAATCACTGCCGATTTATTTGATGAAATCTGGCAAGCGCAAACTGAGGAGGAGGAAACCGAGAACCTGGATGATTTAAAAGCGAAGGTAATGCGAAAATACAAAATTGATGACTTTTTTTCAATCGAACCGAAAACCAAGTCAAAATTATGGAATTACTTACAATACAGAGGTTTTAATCCCGGTAAAGTTTTAGCTCAGTGGCAGAGAGAACAAGAAGAAGAAGTTGAGTAATCTTGTAATGTATTATGAGCCAACATTAACTGTATAAGACAGCGAAAATGGTCGGAAATTTGCCCCATTCTTCGCCGTTCCAGTTAACTCTAGCTTATAAGTTCCCGCTCTCGGAAATACGATATCTGCCCCCGGAATGCCCTGATACTGCTCGGCTGAAATCGCTTTTAAAGTAGGTCTCATCAGTGGGGCAGAACCTTCTTTGTGAGGCTCTGGATAGACCGCTAGCCGACAGTTACACTGCGATAAAGGGATTTTTGCCCCGCCGCGACGGGTGAGAGCGAACCAAGCCTGAGAGCGTTGCCCAGCCTTCGGATTATGACCCGGTTCAAGGTGAAACGTTGCCGCCACTTCTCCAGAAACTTTAACAGTATGGGCAGCAACAGGTGCAGCAATTAACGCGGAAATTAAGAGTAATCCGAGATTTGTTTTGGAAGTTAAGCGAAACATAAGACCTTTAAATGCCTGAAAAGTGAACGTTAAAGAACGAGAGGCTTCTCCTATAAATAAGAAGCATTACTTGCTCTTTAATCAGCAAATTACATTTTGCCTGAAACTAGATTAATTAATCAAAAGACAAGCCGTCAAACTTTGGTACTATTTGGAATTAGGCGCAACGTAGAACTTTTTCAGGGACAAAACTGACCACACAAAACGCGATCGCATTAATAAAACCAATATCATAATCATTCCCGCGATCGCACTTCTAGCTTGATTCTCCCAATGCAGGTGCAACTCACCCAGATAATGGGAACCAATCAGAATAGTATGAAGCGTTGCCAGCACCAAAGCCGGAATACTCAATAGATGAATTAACCGCCAACGCTTCCCCAAAGCCTTCTGCAACCGATCAAAACTCGTAAAAGCTGCCGGCATCATCAACACCAGTGCCAACGCTCCTAACCCTATACCTAGCTGATGCTGCGCTAGCATGAACGAAAAGGCATCCAAATTCCACTGCAATGTATGGTCAAGCATATGAGCCGTGTGAGCCATACTCAGCACAAACGCCCCCACCCCCAACGCCCGACGATAACGCAACAGTGTCGCCCACAAACCACTAATCGGACGCGCAATCAACGCCAGCATCAGTAAGATTAGCGCCCCATGACCCGTATAATCCACCATTGCATCAGTCCGCAACAGCGTTAAAATGCCGATGGTAAGAGTTACCCAGCCTCCTAAACGAAATAGCTGACTCCGCTTATCCGCACTCAGTCGCGACGCCGACACGCCCACACCCAGCATCATTGGCATCGTGCCTAACCCAAAAGCTAGCATTGTCGCCGCCCCCATCCACAGGTTTCCTGTTTGGGCTGCCTTAATTTGAGCGGCATACAAAAAACCGCAAGGAATCAAACCCCAAACACTCCCTAAAAGAAAAGGTGTCCACCATTGGGTTTGCAACGAAAGCTTAGTCATTGCCGCACTTAAGCGCTGGTGCAAACTGCCTTGAATAAGGGGATGGAATATCGGTAAACGGGGCAAAAAGTCGGGTTTGATTTGCACCACGCCAAACCAAATCAGCATTAATCCCGTCAAAATTGTCATGACTTGACGTAACCCAGAGCCGATCCCCGCCAACTGCCCACCTGCCAGCAATACCGAACCCAACGCCCCAATTCCTGCACCAACTAAGGCATAACTGACGACTCGCCCGCCATTGAGCAAAATATGAAAACTCAACTGCCGCCACAATCTCGTTGTTTCCTGCTGCCCAGATAGGGAAAATGCGACAGTAATGGGACCACACATCCCAACACAGTGACCAAAACTCCCTAGAAAACCTAGGGTCATAACGAGCAGTAAATCTAACACTATATATACTTTAATATCTCACTCTTAAAGATATCAAAAAAAGCTATCAGTAAGTTTGACAGCTTGTCTTTTGACATAGTTTGGAACTTCGCAATATAGTCTGTAAGCTGGGCAT
>CADCTM010000479.1 GCA_902805485.1 uncultured Coleofasciculus sp.
GAACTTTAATGAGTTTTGAAAAGCGCTCTGAGCAAGAACAACAAGTCAAGGAAGAAATTAAGATTGAAACATCTGAGCTAATTTTTAAAGCAGAACAGATTCCGGTCGATGGTGAGGATGATTGGAAAAAACTAGAAACCTTGAAGATGAGCGAAAATCTTGAAGACCGATGGAAACTTGAAAATGCTTTTTTGAGAAAGCGACTACCTGGAATTGAGAAATCTGAGGCATGGACACCAGAGTTAATTTACCTAACTAAATTTAAAGACCAGGCTTTTATTAGTCATGCTGAACTCTACTGGCTCTTGCAGAATCCCAATATTGCTAAATCTCATGCAGCTAAGAAATTTTGCGACTTGAGCCAACAAGATAAAATCTTCCTCCCAGATTATCAAAATCAATGGTCGATGATTTATGCCCTTCGAGAGATGGGTATCCAGGAATTCGTCAAACTCCTCAGAGAGGGTGGTGAGTTGCACGAGAACAGTCCTGAAGTGAAAGCGCTAACCAATCTAGCTCCAAGATACGAAAATGCGCTAGGCATCAAACTGACAAACCAAAAAGGACGCAACATCAAATATGTCAGCAACCTATTGAGAAAACTGGGAATGAAATTAAAAGCTACTCAAAAGAGAGTTGCTGGAGAACGAACGAGGATTTACCAAATTGATTCAGAATCGCTCAATAATTCCTTAAGATTAGCTGTTTTGAATTGTATTGATACAAAGTGGAGGGACGCTGAAAGGGCAAAATCTGAACTAGAAATCGCCCAAAATTCAGCCCTCGCAAATTTGGGTGAAAAAAAGCCTCAAACTAATTCAGGCAATAGCTTTGATGGTGTCACATTGAATGCAAATAATGTATATACAAAAGTAATTCAATGTGACAGCAAAGAAGAAGGAAAAGCCAAGGAAAATCTGGGGGATTTAGCTGGTGACAATGTGATAATAGGTACGCCCTTAGAATCGGAACTTAAGCAGCTAATTGAGGCGCTACCGTTTGCGGAGTCACTTCAAGATTTCAGCAGCATTATTGAGAGTAGCCCTTTAGAGACGGTTGAGGATGCGATCGCTTTCCAATCCAATCCACCTCGCAGAAAGCAGTTGACGCAGTGGTTGGAGGCTTTGAAGCAGCCAGCCGTAGAAGTAGAGCCACAGCCAATTCAGATTAAAGTAGGCGATCGCCTCAGACTTGCCAAGGATTTGTTAAAAACGACCAGGGGCAAGGTAATTCAAATTCTTGAATGGTTTGGAGATTGGGGTGAGACGACTTGGGGGTCTGTGGCTCTTACAGAAATTGAGTCAGGGACTTGGGAACTTATGCCCACAGGATAAGCGCGACGCGTCGCAGTTATCCTGTGGGCGATCGCGCCGGGGGATTGGGTTTTGTTGCCCTGATGTCGCCTGGTTGTCGCACCGCGTATCCTTGGGGGAATCAATCATCAAGCGGTTTCTCGTTTGGTTAATAGGATTTTTGGATGATGCAGGTGATCTTAATTTCTATCTTCCTCAGACCAATGTATCTCCCACGCATCAAGCCGCTTGCTAATTTCTTCAATTGCGTATCTCTTATCCCAAAAGTCACTCACCGATCCAATTAAAGTCGCTACATTCCGCATCAAGTTAGGTGTAAAGGTCAGTAAGGCTTTTTGCTTTGGCGTCAATGTGGTATCACTATCTTCAGCCCGAACTAATCGATCCACTTGATCAACTGCCTCTGAGAGTAAATTGAGGCATTTTGTTGTGATTTGCCGCGTACTCTCAATAATCTCATCCTGGTGCTCCATAGCTGCTTGTAGCGTATCTTGTAGGTTTTCCGCTTTCACTGTTGCTGATTCTAAAACCACATTTTTGGTGATTTCAAGCTTTTGCTCTTGGATGATTTCCACCTGCTTTTTGAAATCTGGATTCTTCAGCCATCTACACACGGTACTAGAGGAAGTTCCTACGGTCTTAGCTACTTTGGTGTAGCTTTCTCCACTTGCCAATAGAGGAATAGCTTTGAGTTGTTGATCAGTCGGCTGAAACGCCATGAAATTTAGTGGGATGTTTTGAAAGGGTTATTTGATTTTAATTGCTGTATAAGGTTTTCAGCGTTTCACGATTTACTTTTTTGGAATTTTCGGAGTATTTGGAGTAGGTGTTGGGGTTGTCGTTACCTTTACCTCGCATCACTAGCAAACCGCCTGCTTATGTTCTTACCGATGATGACTTGTATCAGGTGGATTATGGCGGCGGCGATGTAACACTGTCTGATGTTCAATCCTGGTTTGATCGCCAGTGCTGGGTGTAGGGGAAAAGGTTTGCGGTTGTAGGTGAAATAGCTCTCGTTGTGGCGATCGCCCGTTCCGGTCATTAGTCATTGGTTGTTCGGAACGTTACTTCCAATAACTCAAAACTCCTAACCGTCACTTTCGTCTAGGGGTTTCTTGAATTTTTAGCTTGACTCTCTACCTAACTAGAGCGTTTAGGATGGCTTTAGTTTCTCAAAAAACTATTACCTCAGAAAAAATAAGGGAGAGTAAACAATGAGCATCATTACAAGCGTTAAGACAGTATTGGGCGCAGCGATCGCTAGCCTGACCTTGCTAACGTTGGTGGCTAGTCCATTACTAGCAGACACTCACCAGAAAACCGTGACATCTACTACGACTTCCAGTTCCACAAACGAGGCGCAACCGACTCAACAGGAGACGAGCCAAACCATAGCGCAAACAAACCAGAAACCACAGCAGCAAAACAAAATGGAATGTAGCTGTTGCAAGAACATGATGAACAATATGCCGGGAATGATGAACAATATGCCGGGAATGATGAACAATATGCCTGGGATGGGCAACCAAAATCGTTAATATCCAATACGGCTTTGAGTAATCGCCCGTCCGGTCTGAAAAAGCGATCGCCTTTTGGGATAGTCAAGTTACTTCCGGTCATACGCCTAAAGAGAAAAGCGATCGCGTTTTTTGCTATGCCTTAGTCACATCTATCTCAAAGAAAGTTAAAAAGTCGTAGTAATCTAGAAGATAGAACTGGCAAGAGTTAGAGCGATTTGGCTGTAGAGAGTAAAGTCCTAAAAAGAGAAAAATCGAGGGAATTTAACAGAAGTTAAGCAGTGGTGAGAGTGGTTCAGAGGAGCAAATTGGGCTTCTGTGGGGTAGCGCTCTGGTGCAATAGTTGAGCAGATTGTGGTGAAGTTGTAGGCATTAATTAGAAAAGAGCTGGTAAAAATAGCCGATAAAAAGAGCTAGAAGCGAGAACTAGATTGAGTTAGAGGTAATGTGAATGCTGGTGGTGCAAAGCAAATATTGATGGTGCAAAGCAGTTGCTGGTGGTACAAAGCATAGAAAGATTGTAAACAAGAGTAAATAAGCGCTTAGTGGTACACAAGCCGTGGTAATCATGCCTGAGAAGGAAGCATCAGGGATGAAATGAATGAGCTGGGTAGCAGAAGAACTAAAAACAGCGAATCTAGGTGATAGACGAAGAAATCAGCGTTTAATCAAAATCGTAGAAGACTTAAGTGCGATGCCTCATGCCAGCGTGACCCAAGCGGCAAGAGATGAGGCGGCGGTACAAGGGACTTATGAGTTCTGGGCAAATGTGCGAGTGAAGGCTTCGGAAATATTAGCTGCACATCGAGACAGTACATTAGAGCGAGTGGCAGCTCAAGAAATAGTCTTAGCAGTGCAAGACACAACAGAATTAGATTTCAGTGAACAGCCTTATAAGCAAGGGTTAGGAGCATTAAGTAAGAAAGACGCTCAAGGACTAAAAGTGCATTCAGTATTGTGTGTTAGTCCTTTGGGCGTACCGTTGGGAGTGCTGCATCAGAAAGTATGGGCGAGAGAGAAAAACAGACGGACGACAGGGTATCAAGACCGAAAAAGGGCGATTGAGCAAAAAGAAAGTCATCGTTGGCTGGAGAGCGATAAACTAACTCAACAATGGATTCCCCAAGACAAGAAAGTAGTGACAGTAGCCGATCGGGAAGCAGATATCTATGAATTATTTGCACTACCACGCCGAGAAGGGTCAGAGTTCTTAATACGTGCCTGTCATCCTCGTGGGGTGAAGCAGAGGGCGACAGACGAAGATATAGAGAGCTTGCAACAAGCAATTTCAGAAACAGCAGCGTGTGGTGAACTGACATTGGAGTTGCAACGAACGCCCAAACGCAAACCAAGAACAGCGAAATTAAAAGTACGTTTTACCAGTCTATATTTGCAACCACCTCAACAGCATTCCAGCCTACAACCTGTACGAGTTCAAGTAGTATGGGCGATTGAAGAACAGCCTCCAGCCGGAGAAAAAGCGATCGCTTGGTTGCTATTAACAACGTTAGAAGTCACTTGTTTTGAGCAAGCTGAAAGATGTTTGCGTTGGTACAGTTATCGCTGGCTGATTGAACGTTACCACTACACGCTCAAAAGTGGCTGTCGCTTAGAGCAATTACAACTAGAGAGAGCAGACCGCTTGGAGAGAGCGTTAGCCACCTATGCAATTGTGGCATGGCGATTACTGTGGTTAACCTATGAAGCACGTAGGCATCCAGAGCAAAGTGTAGAGGGAATATTAGAAACACCTTGTTGGATGGCGCTCTATTTCCATACCCATCAAACGACTGTGCCACCAGAAGCGCCACCAAATCTATCAGATTGTGTACGTTGGATTGCTCGATTGGGAGGATTTTTAGGACGAAAAAGAGATGGAGACCCAGGAGTAAAAGCATTGTGGTTGGGACTGCAACGACTACATGATCTAGCAGCCATGTTGCAGTTGCTCAGACAATGTTCCAATGAGTAAAAATCAGTGTGTTTGTGAAGAAAAATGTGACTAAAGGACAAAGGCAAAGGTTGAAGCCTGAAAAAGATACAAAAGTTAGTACTTGTGGAGTTTTTCGTCAGTAGAAGCGATCGCCTTTAAGAGTAGTCAAGCTAGTTAACTACTCATGTATTCGTGGGAGCTAGCGCGGTAACGATAGCGAAAGCGTTGCGAGGCGTTAGCAAGAGCGCTGCTGCTTTCGCGATCGCACTCCAGAAACTTCGTACGACCGTTCGGTCTGGAAGCGATAGCGAAGCGAGAAGAGCAAAGCAGATCGCCTTCAAGAGTAATCAAGTCATTTAACTACCCATAAAGTCGAGGGAGCTTTTCAAGGGTACAATCGCCCGTTCCGGTTAGTACTCAGGTAGTCAGTAGAGGCTAGCCTACTCCCTCCTTATTGAGCCGTGAGACGCGGTAGAGTATTAGCTTCAGTAGGACGCCACGGTCAAACGCTTGTAGCTCAATTTCGAGGGAGCTAGCGCGGGAACGATTGCCCGTTGTGGACTGAAAGCGATAGCGAAGCGCTGCTGCAAAGCAGATCGCCTTCCTAAGGTGGTTAAGCAAGTTAACCACTCATAAAGTCGTGGGAGCTTTTCAAGGGAACGATCGCCCGTTTATGCCTATACAAGAGGCTGAGACTACTCATATATCCCTCTTCTGTCACTCTCCGGGAAGGCAATCTCCAGAAGCCTTATCAGTCAATCAATACAGGCTATCCTATTAGAAAAACTTGGTGGCTGTATTTGTTGTTAGAAAAAAATCTGGTGATCGCTTCGTATATAAAAGCTCGCTTAGTTCAGAAATGGCAAATGTTTTCGGAGAGTGACAGAAGAGGGGTAAGTAACCAAGTCATTTGTTCTTGGGCAGGAGGGTAATTCATTTTAGAGGCTTTATCTTTAGCAGGTATTTAGGAAATTGGTATTAAGAGTATTGTGCCACGCCCAGATGCCTACCACACTGAGAAAAACACTCATAACCAATTTAAAATAAAACAGTTCGGTAAGCCAAAATTATCACTCAGCAGTCCAGTAATCGCCAAGGGTACGCTCAGAGCAATATTCACTAAATTATTTTGAAATACCAAAGACTTTTCCTCGCATTGATTCCGGTGTCGAAGCCTGAATAACGGTTTGCATGGGCACACCCACCAAGGAAGCGCCTAACCCCAACAAAACACTCAACCCTAACTCCAGCGAGATTTCTTTAGTAAAAGTGAACAACGATAAAACAAACGCCATACTCAAGAAACCCAGAAACGGCAAAGGCAAACGAAAAAGCGATCGCCCCCTTGTCCTAATATCCCAGCTCCAAACAGCAACCCGACTCCTGCTGCCGCCAAGAGAAAGCCAAATTGAGTAGATTTTAGACCAATCCTTTCTGCCAAACTAATTGCTAGCACCGTTAACGCCGCAAAAGCAGAATACGAAATTGTCCGTTGCAACATCGCATTTCTTACAAAGCAATTGTTCCAAAAATAGGTTAAACCGTCCTTAAAATCCCTACAGGGATGCTTATCCGTTGTCTATTATTCGGCACTTCTTTAATGAAAATAAATAAGCGACTAAGAATCGCGACAAGATACAAAACAGCCACGAAAATAGCTTGACTATCCTCTCCTCCCAGGTTTTTAACAAAGCTTAACAACGGCTCTCCGATGGCACAATCAACTATCAAAGACCCCTCATTGCATCAATCCTTAGCAGGATACTCGAATGCCAAGAACCCAAACTAACATTTATCGGCGCCTATTCCTCGCCTCATCACTTCTTTCAAGATCACGGCGAACATTGCGTAAGTTACCACCATCTGCCAGCTTACTCGTCCAAGTTTGTAAACCGGCAGCATCAGCATCACGACCTAGTATTTCCCGGTAAAGTTGATTAATCTTATTCCGTGCTTCAGGAGTTCGCGCCAGATTTTCCCGCACATCGTCGAGTGGGCGACCATTTCTCAGGGATCTTGTCCAGATTTCTAGACCACGATTATCAACATTACGACCGAGTATGTCTTGATAAACTTTATTAATGTCGTTATAGAAATTCTGTTGCGAACGGTCGTTTCTGTTGAAATCATTATAATCGCGATCAGTTGCAGGACGCCCACAAACCACTTGATTGTTGTCATCTACAATACAAACTCGTTGTGCTTGGGCAACGCTAACTGTAGCTAAGGACATCACACCAGAGAGTGTAAGAATACTGAGCAGAGGTTGGGCTTTGAAAAAAGTTTTCATGGATTGTTTTACTTTGTTAGTTGCGACTAGAGAAGCTTGTTTAACCATACTAAAATAAGACTTAGCCAGAACAGATGCTTCAACTAGTTGGACGAATCCATCAGGTGAAGCTTTGTCTCGTCTTGTCGCTAATACTTATTCGTTCTAAAAAAGAATGACTTCCTAAGCGTATAACTAGATATAGTCTTGCAACGCCTTGACATTCAAAGTTTGTGCCTGCAACGAACGAATCGCGGCAGCAGTTGCTTTCGCCCCGGCTATTGTCGTAATGATCGGAATTTTATACCCTAGTGCCGATCGCCGAATCAAACGCCCCTCTGCTTGTGCATCTTCCCCAGAAGGCGTATTAATAATCAGTTGAATTTTCTGATTCTTAATCGCATCCAACACATGAGGACGCCCTTCATGCAGCTTCAGCACCAACTCAACATTCAACCCATGTTCTTTTAGCACTTTGCGAGTCCCTTCCGTGGCAACCACATGGAAACCCAACTCCATCAAATCTTTCACAACAGAGACAACACCCGGTTTATCGCGATCGCTCATTGATACAAACACCGTACCCGAAAGTGGCAACCGCTGCCCCGCCCCTAACTCTGCTTTCGCAAACGCCGCACCAAAGTCCGTATCAATGCCCATCACTTCTCCAGTTGAGCGCATTTCCGGACCCAAAATCGTGTCTGTGCCGGCAAATTTCTCAAACGGTAACACCGCTTCCTTCACGGCAATGTGTTGAGTGAGGGGTTCCTGGGTGAAACCAAGAGATTCTAAAGTTTCCCCCGCCATAATTCGCGCAGCAAGCGCCGCTAAAGGCACTCCCGTTGCTTTAGAAACAAACGGCACCGTCCGAGAGGCACGGGGGTTAGCTTCCAAAATATAAACTTGGGGCGAATAACCCTGAGTGCCGACAACCGCAAACTGGATATTCATCAACCCAATTACTTTTAGCGCCTTCGCCAGTTGGACTGTCCAAGTCCGAATCTTATCCAAAACCGCAGGTGGCAAGGAAATCGACGGCAAAGAACACGCCGAGTCACCGGAATGGATACCCGCTTGTTCGATATGTTCCATGATGCCGCCGATTACAACCTTCCCGGTATGATCGGCGATCGCATCTACATCCACCTCAACGGCATTCTCCAAAAACTTATCAATCAAAATTGGGTGATCCGGTTCCACTTGCACAGCAAAGGTCATGTAACGCTCTAATTCCTGGTCGGAGTAGACAATTTCCATTGCCCTGCCTCCCAACACGTAGGACGGGCGTACAACCACCGGATAGGTGACGCGTTTGGCGATCTCCAATGCCTCTCCATAACTCCGTGCCAAACCATTGGGCGGTTGCTTAATATCCAGTTCCCGCAAGACTTTTTCAAACCGTTCTCGGTCTTCCGCGATGTCAATTGAATCAGGAGAAGTTCCCCATATTTGCGTATTTTCCGGGGAATCCACGCCTTTCTGGTTCAAAAATTCTTGTAAAGGCACTGCCAATTTCAACGGTGTTTGACCGCCAAACTGAATGATGATTCCTTCCGGTTGTTCCACTTCAATGATGTTGAGGACATCTTCTTTAGTTAAGGGTTCAAAGTAAAGGCGATCGCTTGTGTCATAATCCGTGGAAACCGTCTCCGGATTTGAGTTGACCATAATTGTCTCAAAGCCTGCTTTACTCAAGGCATAAGCGGCATGACAGCAACAATAATCAAACTCAATCCCCTGTCCGATCCGGTTCGGACCACCGCCTAGAATCATCACCTTGCGCTTATTGGAAGGCAATACTTCCGACTCCTCCTCATAGGTAGAATAGTAATAAGGAGTTAATGCCTCAAACTCCGCCGCGCAGGTATCCACAGTTTTATAAGCGGGAATAACACCGAGTTGCTTGCGATAAGCGCGAACTTCGTCTTCAGTGGTTTTCGTGGTGTAGGCAATTTGGCGATCGCTAAATCCTTGCCGTTTAATCTCCCACATTTGCTCTTTGGTGAGCGTTTTCAAAGCAGTCCGCTTCAGGGATTTTTCGGTTTCTAGTAATTCCTCAAATTTATCCAAAAACCAAGGGTCAATACCTGTTAGTTCATAAACTTCTTCTACTGTCATGCCCAACACTAGGGCATGACGGACAGTATAAATCCGTTCAGGATTTGGGGTACGCAATCCCGATCGCACTTGTTCTAAGGATGGGAGTTTTTCATTATGAGTGGAACCCCAACCATAACGACCTGTTTCTAATGATCGCAATGCCTTCTGAAATGATTCTTGGAAAGTCCGTCCAATTGCCATCGCTTCCCCGACTGACTTCATTTGCGTTGTCAGTATCGGTTCGGAACCGGGAAACTTTTCAAAGGCAAAGCGGGGAACTTTAGTTACAACATAATCAATAGTCGGTTCAAAAGAAGCGGGCGTTTTCTTGGTAATATCGTTGGGAATTTCATCTAGAGTGTAACCAACCGCTAATTTCGCCGCCATTTTTGCGATCGGGAAACCTGTTGCCTTAGAAGCTAGCGCCGAACTTCGGGATACACGGGGGTTCATTTCAATGACAATCAAATCGCCTGTAACGGGATTAATCGCAAATTGAATATTTGAACCACCAGTTTCTACACCAATCTCGCGAATGATTTTAATTGAGGCATCCCGCAGGCGCTGATATTCCTTATCTGTCAGGGTTTGTGCCGGGGCGACGGTAATCGAGTCGCCGGTATGAACACCCATCGGGTCGATGTTTTCAATTGAGCAGATAATTACGACATTATCAGCTAAATCGCGCATCACTTCCAGTTCGTATTCTTTCCAGCCTAAGAGGGATTGTTCAACTAGAATTTGAGAAACGGGGCTGGCATCGATACCACCTTGCGCCATTTCTTCGTATTCTTCCTGGTTGTAGGAAATACCGCCACCGGTACCGCCAAGAGTGTAGGCGGGGCGGATAATTAGGGGATAGGAACCGATTTGTTTAGCGATCGCTTTGGCATCTTCCAGGTTACAGGCAATTCCCGAAGGACATACCTCGACGCCAATTCGCGCCATTGCTTCTTTAAATAGTAGGCGGTCTTCAGCCATTTCAATGGCAGGTAACTTTGCCCCAATTAACTCAACACCGTACTTTTCTAATACTCCATTTTTCGCCAAGGCTACGGCAACATTTAGGGCAGTTTGCCCTCCCATTGTGGGAAGTAGGGCGTCTGGGCGCTCTTTTTCGATGACTTTTTCGACAATTTCCGGTGTTAGCGGTTCAATGTAGGTACGGTCTGCGGTTTCTGGATCAGTCATGATGCTGGCGGGATTAGAGTTCACCAGCACCACTTCGTAGCCTTCTTCCCGGAGTGCTTTACAAGCCTGAGTACCAGAGTAGTCAAATTCAGAGGCTTGTCCAATTACAATCGGACCAGAACCCAAGAGCAAGATTTTTTTGAGGTCGTCGCGGCGTGGCATAGTCGTTTATCCGTAGTCATGCATGACAGTGTTCAAGACCTGACTATTT
>CADCTM010000480.1 GCA_902805485.1 uncultured Coleofasciculus sp.
ACGAACGTCTAACTCACCCGCAGTTGTGTCACAATTCAGAACTAAGCAAACCTATGGACAGTATCAACAGAAAGCACATTGCGCTCATTTCAGTTCACGGCGACCCAGCAGTAGAAATTGGGAAGGAAGAAGCCGGAGGACAGAACGTTTATGTGCGACAAGTGGGTGAGGCACTAGCCAATCAGGGGTGGCACGTCGATATGTTTACTCGTTCAACGAGTAATGAACAACCGAAAATTATTGAACATGGTCCGCATTGTCGGACCATTCGTTTAATTGCAGGTCCAGATGAATTTGTACCGCGTGACGAGATATTTGGTTATGCCGGCACGTTTGTCGAAGAGTTGCTGAAGTTTCAACAAAAATCAGGAATTAAGTATTCCTTGGTACATACAAATTATTGGATTTCTTCCTGGGTGGGAATGGAACTCAAAAAACACCAACCCATTAAGCAAATTCATACTTATCACTCACTTGGTGCGGTTAAATACAAGTCAATGACAACCGTGCCAATGATTGCCAGCACCCGATTGGGTGTAGAGAAAGCGGTGCTAGAGACGGCCGAGTGCATCGTGGCAACAAGTCCGCAGGAAAAAGAGCATATGCGATCGCTTGTTTCCACCAAAGGCAATGTCGATATCATTCCCTGCGGCACAGACATTCGTCGCTTTGGCTCAATTAATCAGGAAGCAGCGCGGACTCGACTCGGAATCGATCCAGAAGCACTCGTGGTCTTTTATGTCGGTCGCTTTGACCCCCGTAAAGGTATTGAAACCCTAGTCCGAGCCGTTGGTCAATCGCAACTGCGGGGCAAAAAGAAGCTAAATCTCGTCATTGGTGGCGGTTCTCGTCCCGGACAAAGTGATGGCAAAGAACGCGATCGCATTGAAAAAATCGTTGCGGAACTTGGTATGAGCGACTTTACCACCTTCCCCGGACGCTTAGGCGATGACTTTTTACCCGCCTACTACGCCGCCGCCGATGTCTGCGTTGTTCCTAGTCATTACGAACCTTTTGGTTTGGTTGCTATTGAAGCAATGGCAAGTGGTACACCCGTCGTTGCCAGCGATGTTGGAGGCTTGCAATTTACCGTTGTTCCCGAAGAAACCGGTTTGCTGGCGCCACCGCAAGACGAAGCAGCATTTGCCGCCGCAATTGATCGCATTCTTTCTAACCCAGACTGGCGAAAGCAACTGGGATTAAATGCAAGAGTACGGGTTGAGAATAAATTTAGCTGGGATGGTGTCGCCCATCAACTGAGTGACCTCTATACAAAGTTGTTAGCTGAACCAGCAAAAGTTAAAGTGTTGAACCCAGTTAGCGCTTGATACACTAGCAAATTGTCCTCAGACTAGAGTGGGGATACATAAATAAAGCCTGCATCCGCAGGTACAATTTAAGTCCGCGCAGGCGGACTTAGTTTTTTTAGCCGCAACTTCTAATCACCTAGATAATACTTTCTTAAGTATTGCTTGCCCAAGGGTCATCTAACAGCTTTTGTTCTACTTCCGAATTGCCATTAGCTAATGCTTCTTTAACTAATTGTTGCACTTCTGAATGCACTTGTTCATAAGCGTGGGCTGTACACCAAGGACGTAAATAAAGTACGGTTCCTTTTGCTGAAATTGAAGCCACATGACAAGTCGTCTTAGGACGATCCAAAACCAGGGGATGAGGTTGTACAAACGATAACAGCAAAACAATTGTTGGCTCAATTGGGCGAGCGCCAATGTCAATTTTCAAATCTACCCGCCGCGTCCCCAGTGCTGTTGTATTTTTTAATACGCCACTGAACAAACTATTATTAGGTACAGTAATTTTTACATTATCCGGTGTCACAACCGTCGTTGAAAAAATTCCGATCGCATCTACCACACCCTTAACACCCGATGGACCTTCAATAAAATCACCCACCTCAAAGGGGCGCTGATTCAGTAACATTACACCAGCGGCAAAATGCGATAAAGTATTCTGCAATGCCAAGCCAACCGCTAAACCCGCTGCACCTACCACAGCAACTAAACTTGTGGCTTGAATACCTAAAGCACTTAAAAAAGCAACAATTCCTATTACCAGCGTTAATATTTCTGAAGCTTGAACTAGGAACTTACGTAATGTTGGTTCAACTGGACTAAATGCCCTACGAGTAGCGCGACCAACTAAATCAATTGCATAGCGGGTAAATAAAATAATCGCCAGTGCGGAGACGATTTTCGTACCAAATTGAAAACCCAGGTCAATCAGATTTTTGTTAAACCAGGAGGCTATATCAAAACGATTTAACACGACGGGAATATCAAAAGCCAACATCCTCATTACAACCTCTTTTCTCCTCCGGTTTTATGGCTCACTATTGTT
>CADCTM010000481.1 GCA_902805485.1 uncultured Coleofasciculus sp.
ACCCAAGAATCAGTAAAATCAGCCGTACCACCCCAACCAATTAACGCCGTCATCCGTTGGGAAATTTCATAGACACCGCCGGAACCCTGATTTACCATTGCCTCCGCCCACTTAGGATTAAGTAACTTTGTTCGATATTCCAAACGCAGCAAATCTTCTAAATTACGAGGCGTTGTATCTTTTGAAAAGCTTTCTACAAAACTCGTATTAACTTTTTTGCCTCGCTGTTTTTCCGCTGCCCGTTTCAATCCGCCTGTGTTGGCATAATATTCTTGAATATCCGTTAATCCATACTCCACTGAGTCGATTTCTTGGACAATGCGGCTAGTAGTTTTTAGCAATTGATTGAGAATTTCTGGACGCGCTTGCCCTTTATCTTGTCTTCCGTAACTAAAGGAATTTCGCCCTTTCCAAGTATTTCCCAACTCCTCGCCTGTTTCCCAGTTTCCATCCACAACTCGGTCATTTACCAAAGAACCAAAATCTCCCGTTGGGTTAGAAAATAATCGCGCCGAGGTATTTTTCACACCTTGGGATTGCAATAATAAAGCGTGTTTGCGGATAAAGTTTTGGTCTTCCGGTTCGTCTACTTCTGCTGCCCTGCGAAATAAATCATCGAGTAATTCAATAATATTGACGAAACTATCCCGAAAAATACCCGAAAGATTCGCCAACACATCAATGCGGGGATGTCCAACTTCTGCCAAAGCTTTGAGTTGATAACAGACAATTCTTCCTGTACCTTCTTTAACAGGTTCTGCACCAACTAATTCCAACAAAATACCCAAAGATTCACCCTTAGTTTTAATCGCATCTAATCCCCACAGCATCACTGCTACAGTTTCGGGATACTCGCCATGTTCCTTCAAGTGTTGGGCGATAATCTTTTGTGCCACTTCTCGCCCCCTTTCATAAGCGGCAGGAGATGGCATCCGATAGGGGTCCAGGGCGTGAATGTTCCGTCCTGTGGGCAACACACCTGCGCCATCTCGTAACAAATCACCCCCTGGTGCGGGTGGAATATACTCACCATTTAGCCCTCGCAACAGATTGGTGATTTCATCTGTCGTTTGCATTAATAAATTGCGAACTTGGGCAACGGATTTTGTAACGGAGGTAGCGGATGGGCTATTGGTGGTTTGAGTTAGTTTAGCCGTTTGGGAAACCGACAACTTATCCGTTACATCCGCTACATCATCCGTCGCCACATTCGTTGTCTCGAAATAAGCTTGAAGGTAGGATGTTATTTTTTCCTCATCAGGCGCTTCTCCTAATGTGTGCAACCCAGAGGAAAACAGGCGATTTTCTACAATTTGCAGATATTCGTACAACTTTACTAAATAGCGGTTAAAGACATTGGCACTGAACATCCGGGCATTCTCCGGCGTCAAGGCAATTCCTAACTTTTTCCCATCCTCAAACGGACAATCGGCATCTAATCCAGTGTCCACAATCTTCTTGCAAATCGCTTCTTTGAGGACATAATTATTCTCTGGATTTTCCCGATATTCGGCAATTAAATCTCGCAGTGATATTAATTCTTTATATAAACCAGCGCGACCATAGGGCGGGACATTATGGGAAATCAGCAAACCATAACCGCGACGTTTTGCCAGCATCGACTCAGAGGGATTATTTGCCGCATAAATATACAAATTTGGCAAATCTCCCAACAAAATATCTGACCAGGAATAGCCCGTATTACCCAAGGGGGAACCGGGCAACCATTCCACTGTCCCATGCATCCCAAAGTGGACTACGGCATCGGCTTGCAAGTCGTTTTGCAGCCATTTGTAAAACGCGGCGTACTGGGGATGGGGCGTGAGGTCGCGTTCAAACATCAGCCGCATCGGGTCGCCAGCAACACCAAGGGGCGGTTGTACGCCAATCCAAATGTTACCAAACTGGATACCGCCTATTTGGAAGTCATCGCCGGAGGTTTTGATCCCCGTCCCCGTGAGGGATTTCCACTGTTTCTCGATGCGGGTAGTGAGGAGGTAGCCCAGCCATTTTTCTAGGGTTTTGACGTTGACGTGAGCAGCGGATGAGTTATCGGGTGTAATCGAATTTAATTGAATGCCATCAACCATTAACCTATCCGTTGCGGACTTTACAAACTCACCTGTCTCGTCGGCTGCTTTGACTCGGCGAATTAGTTCTTCGCCATCTTCGGGCAGTTCCCCGACGTTGTAACCTTGGTCTTTCAAGGCGTGCAGGAATTTGAGAAGACTTCGGGGCACATTTAGTAAGGCGGCTGTACCTGTCGCGCCATACCCAGGCGGGAACCCATACAGAATTATCCCGATTTTCTTCTCAGATACAGGCGTCTGTCGCAGTGCAATCCAACGTTTCAGGC
>CADCTM010000482.1 GCA_902805485.1 uncultured Coleofasciculus sp.
AGTGAGGCAAATTTGAGCAAGGCTAGCCTACAGGGAGCCGAGTTGAGTGGAGCGGTCTTGAAAGGGGTCAATTTAGAGGAAGTTGACCTAACACAGGCTTTTCTGAGCGGCGCAATGATGCCGGATGGAACAATTCACAATTAAGGAGTGAGATTTGTTGCTTAGATCATAGTGTTGGTAATTTTGGTGTTGCCTACATTAGCTCGGTTTTACTGATTTAAAATCCAGCCTCTTCCAAGGCTTCGTTTAGCAATACTCGCACAATCTCAGCCTTTGTCTTGCCAGTCATTGCTGCTAAGAGGGATAGTTTCCGATGTGTTGATTGAGGCAAATCAACTGTAAAGCGTATTGTTGCTTCTTTTGGGGAAGTTTTTAATTTATCTATCAGCAGTGACTCGTTGGATAGTGTTTCTCTTGTGCTAGCCACATAAGATTCACTACTTGCTTCGGAGAGGTTTTCCAAAGGCGGCTCAGAAGGTGTCTGTTTTGGTGCTGTTTGTTTTGGTACTGGCTCTTGTGGCATCTCCTGCGGTTTCTCACCATAAATGAACTGCTGCGCTAGGGCATCATCTAGGGACTTACGATTTCTTTTAGGATTCATAGCATTGCCAAAACTTCTTTGAACAATCGCTCATATTCTTGGGTTGACTCTTTGGCGGGGCGACTGGATAAATCCCAAACCGTAGCGGATTGACCAGAGGTATCGGCGATCGCTTGTTTCTGATGAACTACTGTTTTAAGCATGGTGACTTCTGGGGTTTTACTCAAAAGAGCGATCGCTTCTTCCTTGAGCTTGGTACCCTTGACGGCTCTACTTAGAAACACCGCCGCCGCTGGAGGGCCGCCTCTAACTGACTGAGCCTGCTTGATTAACCTCACAGCATCAGAAGCCGATCGCAAATCAACTCCAGTCGGTTGTACTGGAACAATGGCTAAATCAGCTCGAAACAAAATTGCTCTGGTTGCTTCTGCTAAACTTGCCGGCCCATCAACAACAAGCAGGTCATAGTGTCCCGCTAGCCCTGGTATCTGATCGAGTAAGTCGTCTGGTGTCTGCACCACTTTGTTGGGTATTTCCAAACTCATTCCTGACAACCACTCTGAGCTTGATTGTTGAGCGTCGGCATCTACCAGCAGCACCTTCTTTTTCTTTTTAGTCGCTAGCCAGTAGGCAAAGTGTACAGCGGTCGTGGATTTCCCACAGCCCCCTTTTTGATTGATCAGAGCAATGATTGTCATGCAAGCTTAATTACTGCATTACTTACTGCATTATGTCAGTACTGCACACTAGCCACAAGTTTGGCAGAGAGCTGGTAATTTGAATAAATAGCAGTAATGCAGTAAGTAATGCAGTAAGTAATGCAGTAATTACTGGAAAGTATTTGAGTTTAATTAACCTACACCCGTGTAAAACTGAGTCGCACCAGGGACGGCTACTTACATCCAAGCAACTATTACTGCATTACTTAACTACTTAATGCAGTAAGTAATGCAGTAATGCAGTAAGTAAATCAAAAAATCCTTCTACTCATCCATTTTCGTAGGAGCGTCTTCCGCTTCGCCAATCAAGTCAGAGTCACAACCGACACAGTACCAACCAACTTCCGAATCCTCAGTCAGTTTTATTTGAACGAGATCTGCGCCGCATCTGTGGCATTTTGGTATGTTCATAATTCCTACGGAATATTTTTATTTGTCTAACTTTAAATTTTTTTGAGCGCACACGTTAGATTTTTTATACCGCTAGGCACTAGCTGAACTCAATTTAAGTAATTACTGCATTACTTACTGCATTACATACTTTTACAAAAAATTACAATAATCGGTTATTGGTTCCTTAATCACAAACAAACGATGCTATTATCGGTTATGCTGTTATCACAACATCAAGCAAGATCTAATACATCTAAAAATTAAAGAATGAGAAATATCCAGAATCAACAAGTTCTCGAAAGGGACGACTATCTTAGGTTTCGATTACCAGAGGCACTCAAAGAGAGATTTAAGCTGTATTGCTACCTAAAAGGCATAACAATGTCAGATACCGTTAGGGAGATGATCGAAGAAGTCCTTAAAAATGAGGACTTAGAAAAACTGTTACAAGAAAAACTTATAGAGGAAAAGCTCAGAGATAACTCCAAAGAGTGAGATTATCGACACAATTGCAGCCCAACGGGTCAGCTTCTTCGGCTTGCTTTGAGATCTGCCTGTTATTAATTCTCTTGTTCATCAGGAAGTGCCCAAGGGTCGATGTCGTGCTGTAAGAGCAGGCGTTCAAAGTAGTCTCTTTCTGATCTGATTTGGTCTTCCGTAGCAAATGCCTCTCCCAACCTACTTAGATCAGTTTCAAGCT
>CADCTM010000483.1 GCA_902805485.1 uncultured Coleofasciculus sp.
CTCTACCACGGAACTACAGCAAGCTTGCTGAGAAGACAGCACCATGCAAGAGGTCTATGGTGGAGCCAAACTTATTGGCGACGAGAGGATACACCTCCACCACATCGACAGCAATCACAGCAACTGGAAAAGCCAAAACTTGATGGTTATCCACGAAAGTTGCCATGATTACATCCACATGAGCAAGCAAAGATAATCGGGAGCCGGATGCACGGAAACGGTGCGCCATGGTACGCACTGATTGAATTGCCAACTCAGTTGGCTGGAGTTCAAGGCAATTGACTCCAAGGTGAACAACTTACCTTAACTCGAAAGAGAAGGGGGACAAGAGCCTGTTTGTAAAGCGGGATGGAACAGAAGACGTGTATGGTACAGTCCCGCAACGCCTGAGCGATACGGCTAAAGCTAAACTGCCTGAATCCTAATGCCCAGTGATGGTCGTGCACATCCTTCGGTATCACGTCTGTACACCGATGCCATTGATAGCTATGGATTAAAGTTTCGTCTGTAGTACGCCTTGATCAATGGGCAATGAGTAATGAACTCATTGAAGGGCATGAATGGGAAGCCTAAGTCGTTCTAGTACGTTCATCAGTGACGGAACATGGGATTGCCTAAGGGACGCGAGTCCTATGGTGACGGAGTTCCAATAGTAGTCGTGGGAGTCACGCCCCACCAGGGCAAACGGGAGAACCGTTTACAGGGCGAAGTGGAACAGGTAATCGGATGTAACAGAAATCGTGAGGTACGCGAGATGCGAACAGCCAAACGCTTTCACATTGAGATTACCGGAAAGCGACGTGATACGGAAACGGTCATGCGTCGTTTGGAGGGGGGCGATTGGAAAAGTGCCAACATTGGTAACTCGTTGGTCGCCTACCCTACGGCACGTCCGGATCTAATGGAGAGGGGCGGAGCATAATAGCTCCCCTCGACTCCGCCCAAACTGGTGGTATCCCTTGCTGTGAATGCTAGTACTTGAGGTATACCCTGAGTTGGCGGCAGGAAGAGGAGCTGATGAGTAAGCAAGCGCCCAGTCCCTCAATGCCTGTTTGTTCTATCCAGTTGTAGAAGTAGGTATCATTTTAGAACGGGCCTAGTCCCCTAGTTGCTTGAGCTGTACTTTAATGACGTACTCAGGACGCATAATCGAGGGTTGAGGGGCGATCGCAAAATCTGGCAGCAGATCGAGTTCAAATTGCTGAGCGATCGCCCCCATAATAGAGCTGTCTCTATTAGTGGAAAGCCTTTACCAATCATAGATGTGAATTGCACTTACTTCTGTTAAGCGTCTTGGTCACAGTTATGGTGAGACAGCGAGCTCAAAATGGACAGACTGGATATCTTGCCGCAGCTTTAGGGGGCGCAGTGGGTGCTTTAGGGCTCATGTTCTTGGGGTTGCACTTGGGCATAATCTATGTCAAAACCTTCATGCCTAATGCTGAGCTAGAGGGAGTGATCCCACCTTTTCTAGGTGTTTCAGCAGGATGGTGCATCGGAGAAACACTAGGGTGTTGGGTAAGCTTGCACTGGCAACGCTGCTGGGGAGCTACCCAAACAGCAAAACAGTTAGCATTACTGACGCCCCTTGGATTCATTGTTTATATTCTTACTCTCAGTATCGTCAGTAGGATGAGTGAAATGAGTGCTGACCTCATTCGCCTAGTAGTTCTACTAGTTATCGGTTTTACAGCTCTAGCGTTACCGTTGCTAGCGAGGTTTTGGACAATCAGCAGCCGTAGGATACATTAAGTTGATAAGGCCCTCCACAGTACTCAATTAAGGTTGGCCATAGAAACCCACGGTAGTGTTCTAGAGAGGGGCGCTGGAGCAGGTTACTTCAGTAGTCAGATAGTTTGCGGCTCCTAAAACCCTCCGGCTTGCTCTAAAAGATACTGCTGCTGTGGATAGAGCCGCAACCCCATCCAGACTTCGACCATTGGCATCACATCTCTAACCTCCGCTGCAACTCAATCAAGGGCACAGGCTTACCCGGTTCCTCCTGGCCAAGCCGCCAAGCGATTCTCCTTTGGAGAGCTACGCCATCGCCCTGATCCACCCAGCCCCATATCCTCATCATGAGCCACAACTATTACCGCTAGCTGGGCTTGAGCCTCTGACAGTTTACATGGATGAATAATTTGGTTGCTTGAGTTAAGAGTTTTGCAGAAGAAACGCTTTGCTGCTTAAGTGTAGATGACCGCGGCCAGTGATTGTCTAACTGACGACTTTGGCTTGGATTCAACGATAAATGGTCGAATCGTTTACTGTCAAACCTGGTTCTTGAACTATAGCGATTTTCAGCCAGGAGAGGTACAGTAGCAGCAATGGGCAAACCAGTTCCTGA
>CADCTM010000484.1 GCA_902805485.1 uncultured Coleofasciculus sp.
AAAAATTAATAAATATAGGACTATCTATAGAGAGATTTATTTAAATCTCAACTACCAGTGAAGTTGGCTCAAGATATAGCGTAAGCGGTCGTAGTCGTCCTTAAGTAAAACGCTGAGAGTACGTCCGGCTTTCACCAACCAAGTGCGATCGCCTTTTCTTAATTGATAAACTTCTCGAATTGCCGCCGCCGTTAATGCCTCAACTGGCGCACCGTTTACAAGTAAGAGTGTTCGCAAGAAATCTAACTGCTCGCTGAAATGAACAATCTCTTCGGGTTCGCACTGATACACCGATTGATGGATTTGTGGGGGACGCGGTGGCAGATACTGGTAGATAGGACCGTAATGATGCCTGGAACCATTTCCCGCGTGCTGAGGCGGCTGAAATCCCACAATTGCGGCGCGGAATTCGGTTTTGAGCATGGCAAAAATCTGGGGTTGCTGCTCCCGCAAGTCTGCCAAACTCAACCCTAAGGCTCTGGCGCGGTGGACAGAATCAATCGGGCTTGTGGTGGCATAATAAACTACTGCCAAAACTTGATTGCCCGACTCTTCATCTACAGATCTCACCCAACTGCCAAAGGGAGGCATGACCGGAAAGCTTAAATCTTCTGGCTCCAAACATTGTGCCAGAAATTCCGTCGTTGCCGTTTCGATCACTTCCGCAATGTGATTATCAGGGCGATCGCCTATGGCAAACTGGGGGAGAGGGAGGCGCATAGCTTTGTCCTTTTTTCTGAGTCATTCGTCCTTTTTGAGCAGTCAGCAACGACAAATGACTATTTAGCCTTTTTCGCAACTTTTGGCTCAACCGCTTCTAATTCAGAAAGTCGAAACGTGACTAATTTGTCCCAATTACCGCCTTCAAACAGAACAGCGGCTTTGTCATCGCTAATGCGTTGGACTAGTCCTTGGAAGTCAAAGTAGGTTTCATTGGGATTGATGACGCGAACAATCGATCCAGGAAAAATCATGAGTGCTTTACTAACTGAGTTTGTACTTACTAGCTTACTAGTAGTTATTAGTCCGAAGTCAAGCATCACATCCGTTAGATAATCCGTTGCCTAAAATTTCAATCGATGGCGATGATTTGCAACCGACTCGACTAAACCGATCGCTAAAAAGTTCGCCAATAACGCCGAGCGCCCATAACTGAGTAGAGGTAGCGGAATACCGGTGATCGGCGCTAAACCAATATTCATCCCAATATTGACCACGGTTTGAAATACCATCATCGACAAAACACCGATCGCTAAAAGCGAGCCAAAATTATCCTTAGCTGATTGAGCAATAATCACCAAGCGCAGACAGATGAACCAGAAGGCAGCAAGGACGCACAAGCAACCGACAAAGCCGAGTTCTTCACCAATTGCTGAGAAAATAAAGTCTGTATGTTGTTCAGGAATAAAGCGCAGTTGAGTTTGGGTGCCGTGGTGCAGTCCCCGTCCCCAAGCACCACCGGCGCCGATCGCAATTCGCGATTGAATTAAGTGGTAGCCACCGCCCAAGGGGTCTTTATCCGGATCTAAGAATAGAATCAGACGGTCTTTTTGATAATCTTTAAGGATTCCCCATAAGACGTGTGTTAGTTGTCCAGAAGCGGCGTTTACAACCAAAGCACCAATCGCACCCAATAAGGGAAAGGCGAAGCTGCGCCAACCAATAATCACCATCGCCGCTACCCAAACAAACCACGCTGGTAAAAACGCATTAAAGATGATCGCCGAAATAATCGGAGAAATCATTAGTAATAGCCAACCAGGATTGGCATTTCCCCAATACAGCATTCCTAAAGTAATACAACCAAATACCAGTGATGTTCCCAGATTCGGCTCCAAAAACACAAACGTCCAGGGAACTGCTGCGACACCTAAGACTCGAAAAACACCGCCCAGTGTTGATGCGGGTTTGGAGTGCAAAACCGCCGCTAGAGTGATGATTAAACCAATTTTGGCAAATTCCGAAGGTTGAATTTGAATCCCTGCTATAGTTACCCAGCGTTGAGAACCGTTGGCACTATTACCGAACAACATCACGGCAATTAGACCGAGAATTGTAATGCCATAGACAATCCAATGCCATTGAATCAGAAGCTCGTAGCGCGAACGAGCAATAAATAATGCGATGGATAATCCTATACCGCCAATGAGCCAGTGCCACCACCAGTCTGTTTGTCCATTGGTTAATTCCGAGCTACGAATCATCACCCCTCCCAAGAAGGTGAGACCAATGCATACGATTAATAACAACAAGGTCTAGAACAGTTTTATATGTTCCAAAAGTCACTAATGGGTATTCGCTGGAAGTATCTTCTAGCATCCTGGCAGCAATTAGACTGGCAG
>CADCTM010000485.1 GCA_902805485.1 uncultured Coleofasciculus sp.
GTGGGGTCCAAGAGTCAACTTTTATCGCTACTTTGATAACAATGCTTATAACTTCTTCTTGACCGGTACAAGTAGCTTTAATTCCAACGGCAGTACCTTATTAAACACAATTGATCGAGGTGCAGGCGCCGTAGTTTTGTGGGATATTAACAAGCAGTTTAAGTTCCGTGTGGGCTATTTAGGTGAAAGTGATGAATTTCTCCCCAGCCCGTTGTTTAATTCAGCATCTAACCCCAGTCAAGGCTTATTCAATGGAACAAATACTCTTACTGCTGAAGTGACATTCTCTCCCACAGACAAGATTAACTTACGCTTTCTCTACAATCGTTCCAACATTAAACAAATTTTTGGACAAATTGGTGGAGCAATTGGCGAACCGATTTATGGCGTGGCTGATGACGGTTTTGGGGGGCCTCTCCGCAGTGCTACGGCAGATACGTTTAACTTTAATTTTGATTGGCGAGTGGCATCAAGCTTTGGCGTTTTTGGGCGCTATAGTTATGGCAGCACTCATCTAACTCCAGTTGCTCCTAATCGCTCCAGTGGCGATGTCAATGCTCAATCGGTGCAACTAGGAGTTGCTTTTCCTGACTTGGGTAAACAAGGCGCATTAGCAACACTATCATTCTTGGTACCTTTTGATGTTTTAGATGGTCGGAACTTCTTAGTGTCGGGAGGCGGGAATGGTGGAACTCAATATGAGTTGGAAGCGACTTACTTTTATCCAATAACTAACAATATTGCCGTTGTTCCAGCTTTTTACCTAATCGGCAACCCTAATAATTTTAGTAATAATCCAACGATTTATGTGGGGAACTTACGCGCTCAATTTAGTTTCTAGCACAGCGGGTATAGAGCATAATACAAGCAAGGGAATAGACAGTATATCTACCCATGACTAAAGTCATGCCTCAAATCGTGACTTTTTGTTGATGTCCTCTGCGGTAGCAAATTTTTATAATGAGGACATTGAAAAACGAGTGTCAATCCTTCCCCACGGAGTCAGATCCAGTGGGCTTTTTCTTTGCTGATCGCGGCAATTGGCGATCGCTAATTTATACTTCAAACTGCATAAGTTCTCTGCTCCCAAGAGATAAGTAAATGTATCAAGCTGTTAAGTTTCCCCTACTGTCTCATGCCAGTAGGGTTTTCTCTTCCCCAATTGCTAAGAAACGCTAGAGGCGATCGTCTTCTGAATCATGCCCTACTCATTGCTTAGGATTTAGGCATTCTCTGCCTGTTGCTTTTAGCCTGGAGCGTGATTGTTACAGCCCACCCCAAACAAATACCTGGAAATTACATCACACTTAATGCGACGCCTTGCCCTATTACAGGGACTGCTTTCCTTCGCCTTTAATACAATCATTGTTGCCCCAAGCATTAATATTAACTCTTGATTACGTTAAAAACCTCAATAAACGTCATACCTCCATCTGTCTCAACCAAAGATAAATCCCAATTCATCTATGTCCATCTGTGGTTCCAAATCTTAAATAAAGCTTTTTACAAGCCCTTCATCTCCTAACAACTCCCCACCAAAATTGGCTGAGAAAGTGCCGCCGCTACTGCCTTAAGACATTGCTCATCTGCCAACATCCAAGAATGAAGAGGAGCCTGTACTATCACCTCTTTACCCACTGGCATCTGAGAACTACTTGGCGGCACAATCATCAAATCAAATGGCGTCCAAATTACGGTAAAATTCAAGCGAGCTAACATTTCGCTGTCCTGATTCAAATCTCGCAGCAACGGGCTACCTGGACGCATCTGAGCGCAACCCGGACGCCCAGATAAGTAGCCGGTCAACGTACCATTATTGGGTGCGGAAATGCTGACAAAGCGTTGTACTCGCTCAATGCCACCTAACCTCTGGATGTAGTAGCGCGAAACAATTCCTCCCATGCTAAAGCCAATGAGATCTAGGGGTTGTTTGGGGTCAAAGGTTTTGGTAACATAATCAGCGACTTGCACCGCCAATTTCTCAAGAGGCATTGCCCCGTTGTTGGGTGTCAGGTTGAAGCTATGGACTGACCAACCCTGTGCTATGAGGTATTCTGTCATCTGGCGAAAAACCAGCGTTGTATCGGTGATGCCGTGAATCAGTAATACAGGATTGCGTACAATGTTTTGACGGATAGCATACTTGGTTGCAGGATTCATATTTTACTTCAATAAACTATTTACTCTCAACTTAAACATCCGTTTACCGTTGCTGACGGCTAATGTGGTACACCAAATTCTTTGGCATAAGCTTTAAACTATGAGATAAATTGTAAATATACATAAATTCTGGTGTGACATTTGCCCAGCAAAAACTAAGCAAGTGTAGTGACTC
>CADCTM010000486.1 GCA_902805485.1 uncultured Coleofasciculus sp.
GTCAACCAGAGCGTTTAAATCACCAACCATTTCTGCTGCTGCCAGAAGTTCTGCGCTGTTGTAAATTTCTGCTTGAGTGCTTCTGCTGACAGGTGAGGCAGTACTCGACTCACTCGGCTTACAATGTTCATCTTTATAAGGTTAGTGCACCATTATTGAAGATTATCTCTCGGGTCGCAAGTTGGTATAACTCAGTTTTCTAGTGAGGTAGCCATTACCGGAACAGCAATACAGGAATATGGCTGCTGCGGAGCAGTTGAGCCGTTGTGCTGCCGATGACGAGATGCCGAATGCGGCTATGTCCATAGGCACCCATCGCCAACAGGCTAATGTTGTTCTCTCCGGCATAGTGAGCGATCACCGTTTCTGGATTACCCCCTATGAGGCAACACACAGGTTCAAAACCAGCTGTTTGTGCCTGATGTTTTGCTTCTCCAATGTGAGCGATCGCCGTTTGATCGTCTGCATTCTTGGCAACCGTAATAATATACAGGCCCAATCCCCTAAAGGCAGCCGATTTGGTGAGAAACTGCAGCATTCTTTGACAACTGGGACTGCCATCATAGGCAAGCAGTACTCGCTCGATTGGTTTGAATTGGCGCGAAGTGATCAGGCAAGGTTTGTGACTAGCACGCACAATCCGTTCTAGGTTGGCCCCTAAGTGCCCAGAGGCGAACTCAGCCGCTTCACCGCGCTTACCCAGTATGATCAAGTCTGCCTGAGCTTCAAACTCATGGAAGCTATCCACTAAAAAGCCTGTTTCGTGGATCAAGTTCACATTTTGGATGCCCTCAGCTTCAAAGAAGTGCTTTGCTTCTTCCAGAATCAACTTAGCGCGTTGGTGATTGATCTTGGCCTTTTCGTGCTCCAGATTAACCAGTTTGTCAAGCAACTCCCTAGAGGCGTCAATGCCAATGCTGCCACTGAGGTTGCCTGTTGACACAACTTTCTGGCTCCGTATATCAGTTACGTAGAGAACATTAACATAGGCATCTAGACGAGGAGCTAACCAGGCAGCGTAGCGATAGCTGCTCTGGGAAAAAGCAGACCCGTCAGTACACAGAAGAATTCGTTTCATGATTCTGGGTTGAATTAATGGCTAGAGGAGCTTTCGAGGGTATTAGGACGATTGTGAACGGCTAGCTTGTCGAGCAGTGTTGCACTGGCTTCGTTCAGCCCAATCAGTTCTACCTCTGCCCCGTTACGACGGAATTTGATAACCACTTTGTCAATCGCTCCAACTGCCGACTGATCCCAGATGTGAGCATGGGTTAGGTCAATCAAAACGAACTCTAACTCTTCGTTAAAGTCAAACGCATCTAGAAAGTCATCTACGGAGACGAAAAACAATTGCCCTGCAACGCTATAGGTTCGCTTGGTTCCATCCGAGCTCAACAGCGTATCGACAAACACAACCTTGGCAATTTTACGCGAGAAGAAAACAGTACTGAGCGCAATGCCAATTACAACTCCAATTGCCAAGTTATGAGTCCACACTGTCACTAAAACAGTTGTCACCATGACAGCAGTTTCACTACGGGGCACACGCTTGATGTTGCGAATGGATGCCCAGCTAAAGGTTCCAATGGAAACCATGATCATGACCGCTACCAAGGATGCCATCGGAATTTGTTTGACCCAGTTACCCAGCACTAAAAGCAAGAACAGCAGGAATACTCCTGAAGCCAATGTAGAAAGGCGCTTTCGTCCGCCCGACTGGATATTGATCACCGATTGACCAATCATGGCACAGCCTGCCATCCCGCCAAAGAACCCAGTGACAATATTAGCTATCCCTTGTCCTTTCGCTTCCTGGTTTTTATCACTAGGGGTATCAGTCAGTTCATCTACCAATGCAGCTGTCAGTAATGATTCCAGTAAACCGACAATCGCCAATGTCAGTGCATAAGGAATAATGATTTGCAGCGTTTCTAAATTGAACGGCACATTGGGCAGCAAAAGAGAGGGGAAAGCAGTGGGCAATTCTCCCATATCGCCGACGGTTGGCACATCAATATTCCCGAAAATTGATGCAGCAGTGAGTAAGACAATGGCAACTAACGGTGAAGGAATTGCCTTGGTAAACCTTGGCAAGATATAGATAATGGCCAGTCCAATCACCGTCATGACGTATACTGCCAACGACGCATTTGTGAGTTGGGGAAGTTGCGCCAGAAAAATCAGAATAGCAAGCGCATTAACAAAGCCCAGCATCACCGCACGAGGAATATATTTCATTTGGCGGCCCAGCTTGCAGACCCCGAACAGAATCTGAAGCATGCCTGTCAAAACTGTGGCAGCAAACAGGTATTGCACCCCATGATCTTTCACTAG
>CADCTM010000487.1 GCA_902805485.1 uncultured Coleofasciculus sp.
TCGTTTTAAATCATATTGAAACCACAAATATTCATCTATCTAACTGCTCTTTTAAACCTTTTTCCAACTCTCCTAACAACGTATCAACATCTTTCCCAACTTGTTCAAAACAAACAGCAGGTGACGGTTCCGGTTCAAACTGAATTAGCTTAAGTTGGTCATTACCAATGCCAATTATCAGCACTTCTTTTTCAGGTTTATGAGCATCCACAATTCCCAAAATTTCCTGAAGCTGATTATTAGCATTGCGATTTAGTTCCTCTATTGCTGACTTAGGACAATAGACAAAATGCGGCGTCGGTTGCAAGTCAATTCCTAAAGTATCTTGATTTTCTCCACCTTCCAAATGTAATCCCCAAGCCAATGCTGCCAATTCTGGCTTATGATCATTAACAAACCGAGCAATCTGATGTTTCCACTTGTCTTCTGCCCTTTCTGGTTGGGGCTTACCGAACATGATCATGGTCTATCTTTTGTAACAGCAGCCTTTCATTTTATACCGGACTGCACGCGCCAGAGACTTGCATAAATCCCATTTTGCTCCAACAGCTCCTCATGCCGTCCTTGTTCAACCAACTTCCCATATTCCATGACATAAATACAATCAGCATTGCGGACAGTCGAAAGACGATGAGCGATCGCAATTGTTGTTCGATCCACAATAATCTTCTCCAATGAGCGCTGAATTGCCGCCTCCGTCTCATTATCCACCGCTGAAGTTGCCTCATCAAGAATCAAAATTGGTGGATTCTTCAACACAGCACGAGCGATCGCAATTCTTTGCCGTTGCCCACCCGATAACTTCTGCCCTCGTTCACCCACAATCGTGTCATAGCCTTGAGGAAGTTCCATAATAAAATCATGAGCTTCACCAATCTTCGCCGCTGCTATGATTTGGGCTAACGTGGCATCAAACGTCCCGTAAGCAATATTTTCAGCAACTGTGCCATGAAACAAAAATACATCTTGGCTTACTAAACCAATACAGGAACGTAAATCCTTTAACTTCAGTTCCTGCAACTCAATATCGTCAAGGGTAATAGTACCCCCTTGTACTTCATATAACCTCAATAATAATTTAACCAAAGTACTTTTGCCAGAACCCGTAGAACCGACAATTGCGATCGTCTTCCCAGCCGGAATATCCAAGGAAAGATGCTCAATTACCGGAGTCCGACCGTTATAAGCAAACGTCACATCCCGTAATGCCAAATGCCCTTTCACCTGAGCAACAGGCAAGGAAATATCGCCTGAATGCATCTCAATCGGCGTATCCAGAAGATTCATCACCCGATTCGTAGATGCCATCGCTCGTTGATACTGGTCGAGGGTTTCCCCCAAACGAGTCAACGGCCAAAGCAAGCGCTGTGTCAGGAATACCAACACGCTATAAGTCCCCACCGACAACGTACCCGCAACCGCTTCCATACCGCCATAAAGCAAAAGTGCGGTAAAGCCCAACAAGATAATCATCCGAATCAAGGGCACAAAAGCCGAACTAAGAGCGATCGCACGGCGGTTACTTTGGCGATACGCTTGGCTTTCTGCCGCAATTCGCCCGATTTCATATTCTTCAGCAGTAAAGCTCTTAATCGTCGTAATGCCTGTGAGATTATTTGACAGTTGCCCATTGAGCAAACCCACCTTCTCTCGCACCTCAGCGTAACGAGGGGCAAGGCGACGCTGAAAGGCAATCGAACCCCAAAGGATAAACGGGGTAGGCAGCATTGCCATCCAAGCCACACTAGGAGCTAAAATAAAGAACGCGCCGCCAATCACGATAACTGTTGTCGCGACTTGGAGGACTTCATTGGCGCCGTCATTCAAAAACCTCTCCAACTGGTTAATGTCATCACTGAGGATGGACATCATACCGCCTGTACTGCGTTCTTCAAAATAAGCTAATTCAAGTTCTTGCAAATGGCTGTAGGCATCAATTCGTAAGTCATGTTGAATCACCTGTGCAAGGTTACGCCAAAGCCAAGAGTAGGCGTACTCAAAGACTGATTCTAAGCCCCAAATGATGAAGCTGAGGAAGCTCAGTAGCAAAAGTTGCCCGAAGATATCTTTTACACCCCAATGAGCAATCAGGGAGTCTTCTTTTTTTACCACCACATCCACCGCCGCGCCAATTAATGCTGGTGGCGCTAAATCAAAGATTTTATTAAGAATTGAACAAGTGATCGCCTGCCAAATTCTGACACGATAAGTATGTCCATAATCGATTAAACGCTTTAGAGGATGCGCTGATTGTGGCAGATTCTTCCTGATTTTAGTTGTATGCGATCGCTTAATGACTTTAGGCGATCGTTTATGCGATCGTAAATTAGACA
>CADCTM010000488.1 GCA_902805485.1 uncultured Coleofasciculus sp.
TTGGCTTCTCGCTGCCGTTGTGGATCTGGTAAACAAACTACCTATCACGATTGGAGTCACTCTTAATGTGGGTGGTCTCATTGTCTCTGGCCAAATGATTGGTGTAGAAGAGTACTTTGAAGAACTAGCCAAATTGATGGCCACTCCAAAAGTAAATGAGACCTTAAATCAGGGGCTGCAACAGTTATTTGAACAGCTGAGCAGTGCCAGGACACTACTCAAGGAGGAGAAAAAAGGAGATGTTGAGGAAGTCCAAAAACAGCCTACGTTTATTCATCTAAAGGATGTAAAAATGTTGCTTTCGAATAGACAAGCAATCCCTGATAATAGTGGGTCTCTATGGCGTGGCCGGCTAAGCCAGGTAGATGGTTTTGTTTTTGGTACGCTTTCTAACACGATATGAAACACATTCTTTAGTGGCTCTGTAGTGAGTGTTGTAAGTTTTGGAACACTGTGCTCCCCCGCGAAGCGACAACAGTTTCACGTCACTTAGGTAGGAGAACTCGAAAACATCTGAACTATCATTCCGACAAACCAGACTAGGAGAAAAGCACCCACTGATGAAAGTCCTAGTACGAACCTTTTGTCGCGCTGTTGTTGCGTTAAATCCATCCACCCCTTTTGGGAGCTTGAGTTATTTGCGGTCTAGGTGCTGAACTGGAAGTTGAAGAACCATTGTCACGCCCATGTATAATTTCTTTCAATGAGGGCGGTGGCTGATCAGAGCTATTCACCGCTGAATCAAGTTTTTTAGGATCGCTTTGGGATGCGGAAAAGATAACTGCTAGGATCTTCTGCCACGTTTGATTATCTGTAATGGCAAGAAACATACGTCCATCTTGCAGCTCACAAGAAAAACGAACTTCAGTCCTATTTCCACCTGACAGTACTCCTGCAAGCCCACCTACAACTAGACCAATAGCCCCGCTTAGTAATCCTCCAACAACCGCTCCAGCAAATCCCCACCCAGCGCTACCGGCTAACTTCTTTAGTTTTTCCTCTGTTTGAACTTCAGCGCTTTTAACTGTTTTGAGGTCAATTTTGATAGTTGGCTTTTCTGTATAGGCATGTTGTATCTGGTACATTTGAACACCACCAAATAAAAAGATGGTGCTCCAGGAGCCTCGTTCTATGTCACCAGCCAGTACCTTAATCTTCCTCATAGGATTACAGTTCTAATGCCTTACCAAATGGTGTCAAACTCTCTACAGTCTCAGCCCAAACTTTATGCTGTTCCGTTTCTAGCTGAGTCTGGGGACGAACCTGTCTTTCCGATGTGGGAATGACACCCGTGGGTGTCAAATTGCTTATGACTTCGGTTACTAATTCCAAGAAGGCCCACGCCACAAGGTAGCAATTACCCCTGCCAGCAGTAGGGCGACAATGGAAAAACCACCAACTATTTCTAAGCCAGAACCTTGCAATAGGGCATCACTGTCAATGGAGGTGTAGCAGGAGTAGTCTGAGCCGTTGCAAGTCTTCATGGTTGCTGTGGGGCTTTTTGAGATCTTCCTTAAGCTACCCTCTGCACCCTACTCAACAGTTCGGAGTTCCCACTAGTCTTTGTAGCAAAAGTTACCATTTGTCTCGGTGGTTCCACCGAATATCACCATGAACGATGGCGCGACTTTGCTGAGAGTTGGGAGGAGTTCCGCCAAAGATGGTTAAAGTGCCCTCAAGATTGGCTAGAACACTTAGATAGAGGTTTCTCTATCCTGGATGGACAGGGGCGCCAAGGGCCTATCAGTGCTGATGCGGCAGTGGAAAAGTCTTTAGAGGCGAAGGCTCAGGAGGTTGAGGAATTACACTCGCTTGGGAATGCAACAGGTAACAATCAATACTCCAAAAAAGAGGAAACCTTACAACGTAAGCATTCCTCTTTGACTCCCAAACCTCAATACGGCAATTCTCAAGATTACCTGTTATCCCGCATCAAACGAGACTTCCCAGAGGTTATCCCTCGAATTAGGGAAATGAAAGAATTCACCTCAGCCCGTGCTGCGGCAATTCACTGTGGCATCTTGAAGAAACGCCAGCATATTTATGTTTCAACACCTGGAAAGATGGCGGCAAAACTAAAGGAAGCTTTGGAGCCGGAGAACTTGGCGAGTTCTCTTCAGGGATTCACACTCAAATGAGGTTAAGTCCCAGCGCGATCAGGCTCACTAACCCAATCAAGCCGAGCGTTCTACGAAAGTAGTTAACCCCCTCAAAGAGTTCCTGCCATGCCCAAGTGAATAAAGCGCCGAACGCTACTAAACCTAATACTGTCTGGATTTGGCCACTGGGGAGAACCAAGTGAAGGCCGGTCGCTATAAACCCAACCAGAAT
>CADCTM010000489.1 GCA_902805485.1 uncultured Coleofasciculus sp.
AATTGAATATCTTCATAACGATAATCTTCTCCCAAGTGTTCTCGCAGTGTTTTGAGTGAATCAGCACCCACAGTTTTAATGGCTTGAATTATCGGTTTTTGCAATTCCAAAGATACCAAACGATTTAAATCAACTGGTTGTTTCATCTCCAATAACTCACTTAAATGAGTAATAATTGTCCGTTCAGTAAAGCCTCGTTTATTAGCAATTTCTTCTACGCTTAAGCCTTGCTGGTAAAATTGCATTGTCACCATATGAGTACTGGCAGGAAGGGCAACAGGCAGTTTTTGTTCTTGACAAAAAGCGCGTATTTCTGATACAAACTTTTGCCCATACTGCGTAAGTTTATGAGTACCAACGCCGGAAATTTCTGCAAAATCTTCAATATTTTGAGGTTGCTGCTGTGCCATCAGTTTAAGACTGGAATCAGCAAAAACAACATAAGGAGGAACTGATTGGGCATCTGCTATTTGTTTCCGTAACCTTCGCAATCTGTCAAATAAAATTTCAGCTTCCGCGCTTCTAGAGCTGGTCTCAGATAAAGCTTTTTCTACTGATGTTTGAGTGATTGCAATTTGGACTGAACGTTGACTTCTCAATACTTCCCAACTGAGTTTGTTAAGCTTCAAGATTCGATAACCATCAGTAGTTTCATCGACTAAGCCTTGATGCAAAAGCGATCGCGATAGCATCTTCCAATCTTCTGCGCTTCTATCTTTCCCAATCCCATAAGTCGATAGCAAGTGATGTCCATTTTGTTCAACTTTCTGTTTTCTTGAACCCCGCAGAACATCAATAATATGATTCAGCCCAAAGCGTTCCCGACAACGCGCTACGCAGGATAGAAATTTTTGCGCTTCAATTGTCCAATCTTCTACAGGTTTAGGAGTGCGGCAATTATCGCAGTTATCGCAATCTCCTGTAAATCGTTCCCCAAAATAACTAAGTTGAATGGTACGGCGACAGTCGCTTCCTTCTGCATATTCTATTACTCGTCGTAACTGTTGGCGGGCAACTCGTTGTTCATTAGGATCGGGTTTTTGCTCAATTAAATAATCAACGGTTCGGATATCACCAACACCAAAAAATAAGGTACAGTAAGCTGGTTCGCCATCCCGTCCCGCACGTCCTGATTCTTGATAATAACTCTCTAAGTTACGGGGTAAATCGTAGTGGATAACAAAGCGTACATCTGGTTTATTAATACCCATGCCAAAGGCAACGGTTGCGACCATTATTTGTACATCATCTCGGATGAAGCGAGTTTGATTATTGCTTCTTTCTTCATCACTTAATCCGGCATGATAAGCTAGTGCCGCAATGCCATCTTCCTGTAGTCGCAACGCAACTTCATCGACTTTGCGACGACTGAGACAGTAGATGATGCCTGAGCCTTGATGAGAGCGAACTTTTTGTAATAATTGATTGTAACTTTGACGTTCTTTCGGTTGGACTTCGTAGTATAAGTTAGGGCGATTAAAGCTGGCAACGTGAATTCCTGGTTCTTGCAGTGTGAGTTGTTGGATGATATCTTGACGTACACGCCCGGTGGCGGTAGCGGTGAGGGCAAGGATGGGGATATCGGGGTAACGTTGACGTAGTTGTTTCATCTGCCGATATTCTGGGCGAAAGTCGTGTCCCCACTCAGATACGCAGTGTGCCTCATCAATGGCGAAGGCGGATATGCCAATTTGCGATCGCACTTTTTCTAGGAATGGTAGAAACCTCTCCCCTAAAAGGCGCTCAGGCGCGACGTAGAGCAATTTTATCTTGCCGTTGAGGATGGCTAGTTCACGCGATCGCACATCGTCCAAACGTAAAGTACTGTTAAGGAATGTTGCCCCAATACCATTATCTTGCAAGGCATCCACTTGGTCTTGCATCAGCGCAATTAAGGGTGATACAACGACGGTTAAACCGGGTTTTAGTAACGCTGGCAGTTGGAAACACAGAGACTTGCCGCCGCCAGTTGGCATAATAACCAGTAAATCCCGATTAGAGAGTGCTTCTTCGACAATTTGTTGTTGCCCTAGGCGGAAGGTATCGTAACCAAAGAAGTGTTTGAGGGCTTCCTCCAGAGAGTGAAACTGGGGCATAGTTTATGGTTTGTGGGCTGATGATGGAATTACTGATGATGGAATTATTCTAGAACCCCAGATGAACGTGGCTCATGTTAGTTGGCATCGCCGTCTAAGTAGACGGGTATAAATAAACACATCCATGTAAAGATTTGTAACAAAAACACGCTGAAAGTGTACGAACGCTTCTATCTGCGGATAGCCCTAAGAGACAAGCAACACTGAAAATCCGTGAAAATACGGTA
>CADCTM010000490.1 GCA_902805485.1 uncultured Coleofasciculus sp.
CCAAATAGAGTTTGACAATCGTCCTGATATTGTCGATCAGTTGCAATATGAGCGTGCAGAACCGCATCAATTTCTTTGGTGGGTACCAGTCGCATAGCTGGATATTGCTGTGCTAGAAATAGAAACAAACCGTACTGCCAGATAGCACGCGCTGCTTGCGCGGGAGTGAAGTCTCGACCCTCGTCAGAGTTGAGCAGGTGATGACGGATGGTTTGCCAATCGAGGGTTTGAAGCTTCTTCAGGAAACTATAGTCCACAGCCAATTGTTTGTAACTCATCATTAGTCATATCCTATTGAGTAGTGATTGGGTCAATCTTTCAGGAAAGCGGTTACAACTGCTAAGCAAGCCCATATTTAACTTGCATATAAGTAGCAGCTAAAATACTGAGCTATCCTGAGGTTTTCTTTTTGACTTTTAACTTTTGACTTTCTTAGGAGTTCTCTATTCTGGCGATCACAGCCAATAAGCTCTCGACGTTCCAGGCATCGTTGTAACGAATACCGTTGATGAATAACGTTGGAGTAGTGGTGACACCACTGCGTAAGCCACTTTCAACGTTTTCGGTAACGTGATCGGCATAAACGTGCCTCCACATAGCTTGCAGGAACTGGGTTATATCGAGTCCTAGATCGTTGGCATACTCGACGAGATAACCGTTATCCAATGCCTGCTGATGCTCAAACAGCGTGTCGTGCATCTGCCAAAACTGACCTTGCGCGGCTGCGGCTTCAGCAGCTTCCGCTGCTTTTTGAGCCTGCGGATGGATCGAGGTTTGGGGAAAGTGACGGAAGATAAAGCCTAGACGATTGCCGAGTTGTTGCTGAATCACTTTGATGATCCTGTGAGACTCACCGCAATCAGGAGACTGATAGTCGCCGTACTTTACTAGCACTACTGGGGTGTCGAGCGATCCTTGGATGCGATCGCGTTCTGAGGGAGGGACAGATAGCCTATTAGGCTCATTTGCCTGACTCATTGAAGTAAAAATGATTCGCCACAACGACGATAAATTGTCATAAAACCTTTACCTAATTCATCCTAGGTATCACTTTAGAGAAGTTGCCTGCCGTTGTCGCCCGATTGAAGTTAGTTGTTTTACCCGTAAAAATGGTCGGCATCGAGTCAACCCTGGGATGAAGGAATGACTCTAACTTGCGGATAGGTATTAGGCAATACTCTTGGTCTACCGCAGTAGTCTTTTCTATGAAGTCTATTGGAATATGCGCTCTGAACCTTAATACTGTAAAAGCTGGAATTTTCTTAAGATTTTATTTATAAATTATAGCGAGAACTTCTGAACTGCAAAGTGAGGAAGGTTTTGGTATTGTAGGAATGCGCGAATGTATCCAGAGCCTGGGTGGTCAGTTAATAATCGCTAGCCAACCCGCACAAGAGACAGAACTGACAGCTATTATGCCTCTTGCCATTGATATGCCCTCCCAAATAACTGCTGGAGAAAAAGATGCATCATGAACCAGAAACAACCGATTCGCATCTTGATTGCAGATGACCATCCAGTTGTACGAGCTGGAATCGCTGCCATGCTTGAAATCGATCCGAAGGCAAATCTCACCGTCATAGGTCAGGCAAACAACGGGTGTGAAGCCGTTGAACTGTTTATCCAACTCCAACCCGATCTTGCTTTAATTGACTTGCAGATGCCCCAGATGGATGGTGTGGCAGCGATCGCAGCAATTCGCAAAAAGTTTCCCACTGCCCGCCTGATCGTGCTAACAACCTATGATCGTGACGAGGATATTTATCGAGGACTGCAAGCCGGTGCTAAAGCCTATTTGCTCAAAGACACACCCCGTAAGGAACTGCTAGCTTGCATTCAGGCTGTCCATGCAGGGCGATCATTCATTCCAATGGAAGTAGGTGCCAGACTAGCGGAGCGGATGAACAGTCCGGAACTGAGTAAACGGGAGTGCGAAGTTCTACAGCTAATGACGGCTGGGATGAGTAATCTGGAGATCGCTGAAGCACTGAGTATTACGGAGGGTACGGTCAAGTCTCACATCAACAATATCTTAAGCAAGTTGAACGTTAATGACCGCACGCAGGCAGTAATCATCGCTCTGAAGCGAGGGATTGTCACTCTGCCCTAGGGCGTGTCATCAAATAGGTACAGACCTAGTTTAAAATCAGTAGCCTTAGTGAGTTGAATTAACCTAGAGCAGTGGTATAAATGACGCGCCGATATGCCTTGCGCGAAGACCAGTGGGAACGTATAGCAATGGAAGCAAAGCTTAGGACGCTAGACGAACAGCTTGATCTACTCGGTCGCGAAAATCTTCTATTGTTCCGACTGTCTTCCT
>CADCTM010000491.1 GCA_902805485.1 uncultured Coleofasciculus sp.
GCATTAGATAGTAAGTCTGGTAGAGATATTGTCAAGCTGATGCAACAACTCGCAAAGGAACAAGGCACGACAATTTTGATGGTGACTCATGACAACCGTATTTTGGACGTTGCCGATCGCATTGTTCACATGGAAGATGGCTGTTTAATCTCAAATACTGGTGTTCCTGTCGCCAATGGATGAGTTTATGTGTTCGTTTTAGACATGACGCATATTTCGACTTTGGGGGTCTAAACCCCTAGCAAACCGAGTACTATCATCGTAGTAAGCGCCATTGAGAGAAGCGCCAAAAAGCTTAGTTGAGTTGAGTTTAGTTCCCCGTAAATTCGCTTCATTCAGTAAAGCGCCACTGAGATTGGCTCGCGTCAAATTTGCTTTGGCGAGGTTAGCACCACTGAGGTTGGCTCCCCAAAGTTTAGCTCTGGCTAAGTTAGCACCACTTAAGTCTGCTCCCCAAAGATTGACTCCTACCAGTTTTACACCAACAAGCTTGGCTCTGTGGAGCTTGGCACCAATAAAGTCTCGTTCTCCTGCGGCATAACGCAAAAGTAGTTCTTCTGCATCCATGTTTTTAATTTTAATAGTTAGTTCATCGGATTTGATATTACTATTTGTCAAGCTTATCGAGTCGGAATGCTGCTGAAATGCTTGAATTGTCCAATACTTTAATTTTGACAATTTTGCTGAATAATGTGGCAACATTCAGCGACCGAAGCGCGTTTTTCCATAGCAGCAACCAGTGCTTCATAAGACGCCCAGTGTTCTTGAATTATTGTGTGGGCTT
Organism: uncultured Coleofasciculus sp.; assembly: GCA_902805485.1. Taxonomy (GTDB): domain Bacteria; phylum Cyanobacteriota; class Cyanobacteriia; order Cyanobacteriales; family Coleofasciculaceae; genus CADCTM01. The sequence goes on from CADCTM010000491.1 coordinate 785, forward strand.
GCCTGGTGCAAGAGCGCTCTTTTACCTCAGACTCACTGGTAGGGCGCCCTAATGCTGATATTGCCTCTCTGAGTTTTTGGCGGTCTTCTGTGCCTCCTTCGGCGCTACCATAGACGATTGTTTCAGCGGCAATGCCAGCCATCCAAACCGTGCAAAATCGTTCTAAGGTTAAGCGCATTTCTCCCACGGCAAGAGCATCTGGCGAGAGGAGTTGAGACTCAAAGGTGACTCCTCCTAAACCGGGTTGTCCTTGCTTGAAGGCTTCCCAAGCGGTTAGGGTGTAGCCTGTGATCCCAATACCGAGGAAGTAAGCGACCAAAAAGTGACCGGCTTCATGGCGAATAACGCGATCGCGATGTGTTGCACCAGCTAGCGCATCTAACAAGAGGGTAACGCCTTTGCCCTGGAAGCGGAAAGAGTCGAATGTGCCAAGGATTAAGACACCCAGAGTCGTCAAGGCGGGGATGGCGGGTGAGATGTTGAGGATCGGGCCGAGCAGCACTGAGAGCGTCATGCCAAAGACGCCAATGGCAATTAGATTCAAAGCGGTTTGCTGCATTGGTTTTTTGGTTAGTGATTACCAGAGTAGAGGTAAATAAATACTATGATGACAGAAGCGTGAAGGTTGGCGAATCTTACTTCTCAGATTAGGCTTATCTGGCTACTGGTGTTGAGGAAGGCGATGTTGATGGTGTTTCCTCAGGTGTTGCCGCAGGTGTTGAAGACGGTGATGGTGTTGCCGTTGGAGGAGTTAAGTTTTTCGCTCTATAGAATGTTTCTAAACTATTGCGATCGCCTACAAAACGCCAGTGCCACGGTTCATAATTAACCCCTTGAGGATTATTTTTGGGGAACGATAGCTCAAAGCTATAAAACGGCGCATTTTTCTCCAGCCATTGGTATGCCGTGGTTTTGTCAAACTCAGGACTCAGGTTTGTTGCGGGTGTATTTCCATCGCCAAGATCAATGGCATAGCCAGTATGATGTTCGCTGTAGCCTGGAGGGGCGCTGACTTCTGCCCGTTTGGTCGCCACCTGTCCCCGCTCTGCCTTAACATCAAAAAATACGTGCTGCTGGTCGGCAACGGAACGAAAACCGGAAAGTGGTACTAATGTTACACCTGCTTGTCCGGCGGCGGCTGACATATCTAGAAATTTTTGGGCAGCAGCGGCGCGGAGTTGAATTTGCCCATCTGGGGTAATGGGTTTGAGTTCGGATGTGGGTGCTTCTGGGTAGGTAAAATGTCCTAAAAGCTGATCGGCATCTTTGGCTTGTGTCTGACTACTTGTTGTTGGGTTTGGGGAGGAGGCTACGGGTGGTTGGGATTGAGATCTAGAAAATAACATACCCAGTAAAAGTGCGATCGCTCCTATGCCCACTAATCCAACTATTAACACGAAAGGCTTCAACCGATACCGGGGTTTGACATCCGGCGTATCTCGCATTGCCTCCGGAATATCGTCTTCTGGTGACACTGAGAATTTTGCGGGTTTTCCTGAGAGACCACCGTTATTCAAAACTCCACTCCTGCA
>CADCTM010000492.1 GCA_902805485.1 uncultured Coleofasciculus sp.
ACGCGTTAAAAGATACTCATCAAGCTACTTCCATCAAATTCTTAAGTTTTGCAGAGTCTTTCATGTTTGGTTTAATTGGTCATCTCACAAGCCTCGAGCACGCTCAATCAGTTGCCGAAGAATTAGGATACCCCGAGTACGCTAACCAAGGCCTCGATTTTTGGTGCAGTGCCCCGCCGCAAATCGTCGATACTATCAAAGTTACAAGCATTACGGGTCAGACCATTGAAGGTCGATACGTCGAATCTTGTTTTCTACCAGAGATGTTAGCTGCCCGTCGTATCAAGGCTGCTACTCGCAAGATTATTAATGCAATGGCGCATGCCCAGAAGCATGGGATCAACATCACTGCACTAGGTGGATTTTCCTCTATTATCTTTGAAAACTTTAACTTACAGCAGATTCGGCAAGTGCGGAATGTGATGCTGGAGTTTGAGCGCTTTACAACCGGGAATACCCACACTGCGTACATTATCTGCCGCCAGGTTGAGCAGGCATCACAGGCATTAGGCATTAATCTTTCTACTGCTACTGTTGCTGTTTGCGGCGCAACCGGAGATATTGGTAGCGCCGTCTGTCGCTGGCTCAACACTCGCACAGATGTGGCTGAACTCTTACTGATTGCCCGTAACCAGGAGCGCCTCCAAGCATTACAAGACGAACTGGGTCGTGGCAAGATTATGGGTTTGCAAGAAGCCTTGCCTCAAGCAGATATTGTTGTCTGGGTTGCCAGTATGCCGAAAGGTGTAGAGATTGACCCGGCAACTTTAAAACAGCCTTGTTTGCTGATTGACGGTGGCTATCCAAAAAATTTGGCAACCAAAGTTCAGGGATCGGGCATTTCTGTCTTAAACGGAGGCATTGTCGAGCATTCTCTGGATATTGATTGGCGCATCATGAACATCGTCAACATGGATGTTCCCGCTCGTCAACTTTTTGCCTGTTTCGCCGAGTCCATGCTGCTTGAATTTGAGAAATGGCATACTAACTTTTCCTGGGGGCGCAACCATATTACGGTTGAAAAAATGGAGCAAATTGGGCAAGTATCTATAAAACACGGGTTTAGACCATTACTTGTCTAGCACGATCGTACGTTCCATCACTGAACTGTAGTCGTCTGTAGACATTCCAAGCCTGGTCAAAAATGGGTTAATATGGCTCGTTTTCCCAGGCTTTTGCCTAGTGTTGCAGTTTTGATGATGCTATCTAAACTAAGGCTGAGAAAAGAGCAAGCGTAAGTGTTGCAAGGCTTTCGATCGTTGGTTATTGCAAGATAGCATCAACCGACTGAGAAAAGGGTGCTGCTAAATGCTTGTGTAAAAGCAGCCTTCGCGGCTGCTGAAAAAGCCAGCCGCGCCAAAAAGGATCAGCTTGCATCACCTGATAGCCTGCCTTCTCGTACAGTCGCCTTGCCTGATGGTTGTCTTCTAACACATGCAGGTATAGGTCTTGAAAGCCACCCTCTAGAGCGATCGACTCACACGCCCCTAAGAGCTTTTGTGCCACACCTCGTCTGCGAACGTCCGAGTAAACAGCCAAATTTGAAAGATATGGGTAAGGAAGACTACGGAACTGAAAGGGGCTGGTTGAACGAAATGTCATTTCCACCGTTCCTACCAGATCGCGTGTCATACTCGCTTCATTAGTGGATGGTAATATCACAGCCACAAGACACACATAATCGGATGCTGAAGACGAGCGTAAGCGATAGCGCAGATCTTCGTACACGCCCACTCGCAAAAGCGGAAGAAACCAGCGCATGAAGCCAACATTCGGATAAAAGCTATCTGAAAGAAGCTCAACGAGAGCAGCCAAATCCTTCAATTGGGCAGCGCGGATCGAGAGACTCAGCGGGTTAAAAGACAATCCGTGCGGTGGTGGCTGACTACAGTTCAAAAGCAAATGTAGAACGAAAAACTTAGCAATAACTACTTTACAGCTAGAAGAACAGGCACTCCTTTGTTCTAAATGCTAAGAACCAAGAGTAGTCTATACTTTTTCTGAATCTTTATCTAAAATGACCCGAATTATCAAACTGCTACAGGCACCGCTTACATAGTTATTGCAACTAAAGTCATTGCAATAACTATGTAAGAACAATTTCAAACTATTTGCCAATGCGGGGGGGTTCACGAAAGGCGATCGCAAAAAAGAGAACGCCTAGCGCCAACGTAATGATCAAAATGTAAGCAACGCTTTCCATACCAAAAATTCTCAACCTTTTTGCAAAACCAGTCTATCGACCTAACCATAAAAGGGGCTAACAGTCTCTACATGACGATCGACAACGGTCAATCTTCAGCAGA
>CADCTM010000493.1 GCA_902805485.1 uncultured Coleofasciculus sp.
TATTTACTTTATAAAGAGTCTTAATAACGACTGGTTATTTGTTATCTGACATATGGAGAGCGAGAAATAATGAGAGGACATGACGCATGAACGTCTTTGAGTTTGAGATTACCATTCAGAGCAAATCAGGCGATAGTAGCTGGCCCCTTGTGGTCAGGTGTAAGCAACCGGACGGACTAACCATCCATTCAAAAGAAACCCTCCAGCTAAATCAGGAGGACTTGGAGAAACTCACTCAACAGCAAGAAAACGAGAGGGAATACGGCACCGTACTAGGCAAAGCTTTGTTTCGAGGGGCCGTATACGACACCTTTGTTCGTGCCCTATCCAAGAGTAGTCAGGACTCCTTGTTACGGATTTTGCTCTCGATCGAAGCGGCTGACAATGACCCTATCAAAACCTTGCATTGGGAAAGGCTGTGCGCTCCGATTGATGCCGATGGGAGTTGGCACCTTTTAGCCCGCGACCAGCGCGTTCCCTTTTCCTTGTACATTCCCACCATTATCGATCGCCGCTTTCCCCCCATTGGGCGGCGCGACTTGCGGGCACTGGTGCTGGTAGCGAGTCCCTCTAATATCGGTAAGTTTCAATTAGCACCTTTTGACGTTGAAGCTGTCTTATCTGGAGTGAAGGAAGCGCTTGGTGAAATTCCTTACGAAGTTTTGGCAAATGATGTTGCAGGTGCGATCGGGCCGCCAACCCTACAAGAACTGTCAAAGCAACTGACTAACGCCAAGAAGCCATACACCTTGCTGCACTTTGTCGCCCACGGCAAGCTGCTGGATAACGGAGAAACTGTTCTGTACTGGGCAAAAGCCGATAACCAAGTTCAGCCAATTACAGGAGAAGAATTACTTTCAGAGCTCAAGAATATCGGTAATCATCAAAGGAGCTTACCTCACTTTACCTTTCTGTGTACTTGCGAAAGTGCCGACCCCAGAGCAGAAGCAGGATTAGGTGGATTAGGCCAAAGATTGGTAAGAAATTTGGGGATGCCTGCTGTAGTAGCAATGACCCGCAAAGTGAGCGTAGAGACAGGCTTGGCTTTAGGACAGAACTTTTATCGACGACTCAGAGAGTCCGGAGAGGTAGATACGGCGCTACAAGAGGCAACAGCCGGACTGGGAAAGCGCCATGATATTGCTGTCCCGGCTCTGTTTAGCCGCTTGGGTGGGCGTCCCTTATTTAGCGATCGCCTTGACGATCGGGAGTTAACCGACGAGGAAATCGAGTATGGTATTGGCAAGCTGAGCAAACTCCTGGCAGAACGCGCCCCGAATGCTTCCGTACTCAAGCAGAGGTTTAAAACGCAGGTAGAGATCCTCAAAGATACCCAAGGATCAGAGTCACGCACAGCGCATGAACAGCGGCAGCAGGCAATAGTAGAGATCGATAACCTGTGCGATCAAGTCCTGGAAATTAGCTTTGATGCTCTCTCTGCTTTGGGCAAACAACCACCAGAATACAAGGCGGAGTGTCCTTTTCCCGGCCTATCTTCCTTTGCCGAGGAACAATACCACAAGTTCTTCTTTGGGCGCGATGAGCTGATTAGAGATTTACAAAAGGAACTGGCGAAGGATAATTTCTTAGCTGTTATTGGCACTTCCGGTAGCGGCAAATCATCCGTAGTGCTAGCTGGGTTGATTCCTAAGCTTAAAGAGCAGCAGCCAAGCCTACAGTCGGTTCGCATCACACCAAGCAACGAGCCACTGAAACAATTAGAAATACTGTTAAAGGTATCCCAACAGCATTCGGTACTGGTGGTAGACCAATTTGAGGAACTGTTCACCCTCTGCGAGGATAAAGCCAATCGGCAAGAATTTATCGACAAGTTGTTTCACCTTGCCGAACGCCAAAAAATTGTCATAACGATGCGGGCGGATTTTTTAGGAGAGTGTACCTTCTACCCCCCACTGAGAAAGCGGATTGAAACCCGACAAAAATTGGTTGGGCCGATGGAACCTGCGGAACTGATTACAGCAATGAAGATGCAGGCAGACAGGGGGGGACTACGCTTTGAAGCTGGCTTGAGTCACGCGATACTCAATGATGTGCAAGGGGAGCCAGGGGCGATGCCACTGCTGCAATATGCGTTGCAAGAGCTGTGGAAGCGACGGCGGGGACGCTGGCTGTGCGATGAGGAGTACCAAGCGATTGGTAAAGTCCAGCAGGCGATCGCTAAAACTGCTGATGATTTTTACCATAGCCTACCAGTTGAGAAACAAGAGCAAATCCAGAATATTTTCTTGCGCTTAACTCGCCTGGATAAGAATGCCATACAGGTAGAGAAGCGACGGGACACC
>CADCTM010000494.1:0-1884 GCA_902805485.1 uncultured Coleofasciculus sp.
CGAACTGCAAATGCCACAGGTGAATCACCTCATCCTGACCTCTGCTGGCAAGGGTTTGACTATCTGGACTGAGGCTCAGGGAGCGAATACCACTGGCACGTCCCCGCAGTGTTTTGAGGCTTTGTCCGTGCAAATTCCACAGCCGAACCGTTTGATCTTGACCGGCACTCACCAGTAGCTGCCCCCCGATCGTAATGGCAAAAATAGCCTCGGTATGACCGCCCAGGACGTTGATGCACTTTCCATCTTCTACACTCCAAAGACGTAGCGTGCCATCGTCGCTTCCACTCGCCAAGATGTCACCATCCGGGCTAAACACGATGCCCCGAACCAAATTAGTGTGACCATTTAACAGTTTAAAATCAAGATTTGACCGATCGAATTTAGAGTGGAATTTTCCACTCCAAATTCTAATAGATCCATCGAGATAGCTACTTGCCAACCGTTGACCATCCGGGCTGTAACGCACGCAGCGAACCCCTTGGCTATGCCCCGGTAACATCCCCAGGCAATCCCCATCGATCGCATTCCAAATCCGAATTGATGTGTCATGACTGCCACTGGCTAAGGTTTGATTGTCCCGACAGAAGTGAACCGAATTAACATTTTGCGTGTGTCCCTTCAAGATATGTAGACATTCCCCTGCCAAATTCCACACACGCACGGTTTGATCGTCACTCCCACTCGCCAACCGTTGACCGTCGGGACTAAAACTCATTGACCAAACACCGCCGGTGTGTCCGGTTAAAACCCGCAAGCATCGCCCCGACGACACATCCCACAATCGCACTGAAGTATCACTACCGCTGCTGGCTAAGATGTTGCCATCGGGACTAAAGACAACCGACCACACCCAACCAGTATGTCCTTCAAAGGTGGCTAATAGTTGAGCCGTGATGATGTTCCAGAGATACACCATGCAGCTTGAATCGCCAACTGCAACGATTTGACCGTTTGGGCTAATGTCGATCGACATTGCAACCCCCAATGTCTCTGAAAAAATGGATGTGGTTAAATCGGCCTTTTGAAAATTAACCCCTGCCAAATTAACCTGTCGCAAGTCGGCTTCGGCAACCACTAATTCAGAAAAGTCATAACCCCGTAAATTCACGCGGTTGTGCACCAAAAGATTTATCAGGTTGCCTGCGACATATCCTAGTTTGTGTCGTTGCTTTGCCAATAGTTTCCTTGCTCTTTCTTCAATCTCTGACACACTGCCAAAACGAGACAGGAGGTGTTCTATTAAAGGTTGCACAATCACCCGCAATTGTATCTCTCGCACATAATCTTTTGCCTGTACCAGAATCAAAGAATGACTTTGCAATATGTCAATCTCAGAACTCTCAAGTTCTGTGCAAACTTGCTGAATGAATCGTTCCGTCACATATTCCATTACAACGGGTTGCAAGAAGAATAACCCATCCGTTTTTTCAATTAAAGATCGCCTCAGCAGTGTATTTAATTGTTGAGGTAAGCTTTGTCTAGAAACAAGATCGACCACATTTTCGCTAATTTCTGCGAGGGAGACTGGCTCACGGTGAATTGCAAACCAAAACAATGTTTTCTGCTCACTTTTGGATAGGCGATTGAACTGACAATCGAGCAAATCGCGAATGTCTTCAAACACCAAAACTCCCCGACCGACATAAGCTAAAATGTCTGCAATGCTACCGTTGAAAAGTTCTTGGGTTGCGGCTGCCACCATCTTCAGCGCCAGGGGATTGCCACCATAGTGGCAGATTAGGGTATGCCATTCGGCTTCTGACCCTGTAAACTCTCCCTTTTGTCGGAAGATGGCGCGTCCATCATCGGGTGTGAGTCCACTCAAACGCAGCGATCGTACCACGCCCTGTTCGCCTTCTTGTAGCGCAATTTCTCGTGGCT
>CADCTM010000494.1:1894-2301 GCA_902805485.1 uncultured Coleofasciculus sp.
TTTGTGGGGAGTCTCTCCCATGGTTCTCAGTAGTTGTCCGTAAGCTTCATAGCCCTTACGCCATTGTCCGACTTGCTCGCTGTGTAAAATGGTTTCAGCATTATCCAGAATCAACAGACAGCGGCGCGATCGCAAATACTGCATCACCACAGAAAATTTTTCATTCAGCGTGGCGGGAGTTACCGGATCTTCCTCGTAAAGTGGCAGGAAAAATTTCAGCAGGCTCAACAAAAGTTCTTCTAACGGCGGCGAATTGGAGAGACTTCGCCACACTACAATTTCAAATTCTGCCTGCATTTGAAGTGCAGCTTTCACGGCGATCGTACTTTTACCAATCCCCCCGATTCCCAGTACCGTGACCACGCGACATCGATCGTCCACCATCCATTCCCACAGTTGCGCTAATT
>CADCTM010000495.1 GCA_902805485.1 uncultured Coleofasciculus sp.
CGTGTGCTCTTCCGATCTCGAGCGATCGCCTTCTGATTGAAACAGACTGCCCCTTTCTTGCACCAGTGCCGAAGCGAGGTAAGCGTAACGAACCCGCCTATGTCCTCCACGTTGCCGAATGTGTTGCCCGACTGCGCCAAGTCTCACTCTTAGATCTAAGTGTCCAGACTACGCAAAACGCCTGTAAACTCTTCGGACTGACCCTTCCCGCCGCCGCTCTTTAACCCCAGTCTTAACGACTTAAAGCTTACTTTAAGATTGACTCCAATCAAGCTTCTCTGCGCCATAATAGTATTAAGAAGAGTTACTATGAATAAAATTTCCCTCCAGTCTACCCAATTGCTGCCCTTATTCCAAAAAAGAATCCCTGAAAGACAATCCCCACCTGAACCCTTGCTAAAAAAGCCTTAGCTCTTTTTAAAGAGCCAACTTTCTGGTTGGAAACAGTAATCATTTCCCAAGACCATCTTGTTGCTACTACAAACTAAAAAACTGAACCTCTCAGTTGCTGGAACCCCTTTGGCTTGAAAAACCAACTTTCTAGCAACCATTTAGCTATTCATATCTATCATCTATCCAGATGAATAACATCTCGCCACTACGAGTGGCGTGGTATCTTTGGCTCTGATTGTAGCCCGATGCTGACTCACCCCTGCTCTAGGAGACGCATGACTAATCAGATTTACACCACCCCCGCTCAGTCTTACACTGCTCCCAACTATATGTTGCCCGACTTAGTTGAGATTCAGCGTTCCAGCTTTCGCTGGTTCCTGGAAGAAGGGCTAATCGAAGAACTGAACAGCTTCTCACCCATCACCGACTATACCGGGAAGATGGAGCTGCACTTCTTAGGGAAAAACTACAAGCTCAAGCGGCCCAAGTATGATGTTGACGAAGCGAAGCGCCGAGACAGCACCTATGCCGTGCAGATGTATGTTCCAACACGCCTAATCAACAAAGAAACTGGCGAAATCAAGGAACAAGAAGTCTTCATCGGAGACTTACCCCTGATGACCGACCGAGGCACCTTCATTATCAACGGTGCAGAACGAGTCATCGTTAACCAAATTGTTCGTAGCCCCGGAGTTTACTACAAGTCCGAAATCGATAAAAACGGACGCCGCACCTACAGTGCCTCCCTGATCCCAAACCGAGGCGCGTGGCTGAAATTTGAAACCGACAAAAACGATTTAGTCTGGGTACGCATCGACAAAACCCGTAAACTATCCGCCCAAGTCCTCTTAAAAGCCTTAGGACTGTCGGATAGTGAAATCATTGATGCGATGCGCCACCCCGACTACTATCAAAAAACCCTAGATAAAGAAGGCAACCCCAGTGAAGAAGAAGCACTGATGGAGCTGTACCGTAAGCTGCGTCCAGGGGAACCCCCTACCGTCAGCGGCGGACAGCAATTATTAGACTCACGCTTCTTTGACCCGAAACGCTATGACTTAGGTCGGGTTGGTCGCTACAAAATCAACAAAAAGCTGCGGCTAAATGTTCCCGATACGATGCGGGTATTAACGCCCCAAGATATCCTGGCAGCAATTGATTACCTAATGAACCTGGAATTTGATGTTGGCAGCACCGACGACATCGACCACCTAGGCAACCGCCGCGTGCGTTCTGTAGGAGAACTGCTGCAAAACCAGGTTCGTGTCGGACTCAACCGCTTAGAGCGAATCATTCGGGAACGGATGACCGTTTCAGACGCCGATACCCTGACCCCTGCCTCTTTGGTCAACCCAAAACCCCTAGTGGCAGCGATTAAGGAATTCTTTGGTTCTTCCCAGTTGTCCCAATTTATGGACCAGACAAACCCACTGGCAGAACTCACCCACAAACGGCGTCTATCTGCCCTTGGTCCTGGCGGTTTAACACGCGAACGAGCTGGTTTTGCCGTGCGAGATATCCATCCCTCCCACCACGGACGGATTTGCCCAATTGAAACACCAGAAGGTCCCAACGCCGGACTAATTGGCTCCTTAGCAACTCATGCACGGGTTAACGCCTACGGATTTATTGAAACGCCGTTCTACCCAGTCGAAAATGGGCGGGTGATCAAAGACAATCCCCCGTTGTACATGACCGCTGATGAAGAAGACGACCTGCGGACAGCACCCGGAGATATCCCCATTAATGAGGAGGGATACATTATGGGTGAATCCGTCCCCGTACGCTATCGGCAAGAGTTCACCACAACAACGCCAGATCAGGTGGACTATGTGTCCGTATCACCTGTACAGATTATCTCAGTCGCCACCTCATTGATTCCCTTTTTGGAACACGATGATGCGAACCGAGCGTTGATGGGATCGAATATGCAACGGCAAGCAGTACCATTGCTAAGACCGGAACGCCCCTTGGTGGGAACCGGCTTAGAAGCCCAAGCAGCAAGAGATTCCGGCATGGTTGTCGTGTCCCGCACAGATGGTGAAGTCAGCTATGTGGACGCCAAAGAAATTCGCGTCAAGGACAGCAGTGGGCGGGAAATTTCCTATGAAATCCAAAAATATCAGCGTTCCAACCAAGATACCTGCTTGAATCAGCGACCGTTGGTCTTTGAAGGCGATGATGTGGTGGCAGGTCAAGTAATCGCAGATGGTTCAGCAACCGAAGGCGGCGAACTGGCACTAGGACAAAACATCCTCGTGGCTTATATGCCTTGGGAAGGTTACAACTACGAAGACGCCATCCTAATTAGCGAACGCCTGGTAATTGATGATGTTTACACCAGCATCCACATCGAGAAGTACGAAATCGAGGCGCGGCAAACCAAGCTAGGACCAGAAGAAATTACCCGTGAAATTCCTAACGTTGGGGAAGATGCCCTACGCCAGTTGGATGAAACAGGGATTATCAGGATTGGGGCTTGGGTAGAAGCGGGGGATATTCTCGTTGGAAAAGTAACACCGAAAGGAGAATCTGACCAACCACCCGAAGAAAAACTTCTAAGAGCCATCTTCGGGGAAAAAGCCAGAGATGTGCGAGATAATTCGCTGCGCGTACCCAACGGTGAGAAAGGTCGCGTTGTCGATGTCCGTGTCTTCACCCGTGAACAAGGGGATGAACTGCCACCAGGCGCCAACATGGTTGTCCGCGTGTATGTTGCTCAAAAGCGGAAAATTCAGGTAGGCGACAAAATGGCAGGACGCCACGGTAATAAGGGGATTATTTCCCGAATTTTGCCAGCCGAAGATATGCCCTACTTGCCAGATGGGACACCCTTGGATATTGTCCTCAACCCCCTAGGTGTGCCGAGTCGGATGAATGTCGGTCAAGTGTTTGAATGCTTGCTCGGATGGGCAGGAGAATGTTTGGATACCCGATTTAAGCTGACACCATTTGATGAGATGTATGGAGAAGAGTCCTCAAGAACCACCGTTCACGGCAAGTTAAAGCAAGCGAGTGAGCAAGAAGATAAAGAATGGGCATTTGACCCAGAACAACCGGGGAAAATCACCGTATTTGATGGTCGTACAGGTGAAGCGTTTGACCGACCGATTACGGTAGGGAAGGCGTATATGCTGAAGCTGGTTCACTTGGTGGACGATAAGATTCATGCCCGTTCAACCGGTCCCTACTCGTTGGTGACGCAGCAGCCTTTGGGTGGAAAGGCACAGCAAGGTGGTCAACGCTTCGGAGAAATGGAAGTGTGGGCGCTGGAGGCATTTGGGGCGGCATATACGCTGCAAGAGTTGCTGACAGTGAAGTCAGACGATATGCAAGGGCGGAACGAAGCGCTTAATGCGATCGTTAAAGGTAAGGCGATCCCCCGTCCTGGTACTCCAGAATCCTTCAAAGTCTTGATGCGGGAACTTCAATCTTTAGGATTGGACATTGCGGTGCATAAAGTTGAAAACGCTGAAGATGGCTCCAGTCGAGATTTGGAAGTCGATCTGATGGCAGATGTAGACCGTCGCCGCACTCCCAGCCGACCGACCTATGAATCCTTGAACCGCGAGGAACTTGAGGAGGATGAAGTCTAATTAGTCACTAGTCGTTAGTCATTAGTCATTAGTTTAAGAGTTTTACACGCACTAATGGCTAGCGGCTAACGGAAGAGCGATTATAAGACTAACAATTAATGACTAAGGACTAATTAAATGAGAAATCAGCTAGAACAGCGGTTTGATTACGTCAAAATTGCGATCGCTTCTCCCGAAAGAATTCGGCAATGGGGAGAACGCACCCTCCCTAACGGTCAAGTAGTAGGCGAAGTCACCAAGCCAGAAACCATCAACTATCGCACGCTCAAACCCGAAATGGATGGGCTGTTCTGCGAACGGATTTTTGGCCCAGCAAAAGACTGGGAATGCCATTGTGGTAAGTACAAACGGGTGCGCCATCGTGGTATCGTCTGCGAACGCTGCGGCGTCGAAGTTACCGAGTCAAGAGTGCGGCGTCACCGGATGGGATACATCAAACTTGCCGCACCCGTCGCTCACGTTTGGTATCTCAAAGGAATTCCCAGCTACCTCAGTATTTTGCTGGATATGCCTCTGCGAGATGTTGAACAAATTGTTTACTTCAACGCTTATGTTGTCCTCAATGCAGGCAATGCTGAGAACCTGAGCTACAAACAACTCTTAACAGAAGACCAGTGGTTGGAAATTGAAGAGCAGCTTTATAGCGAAGATTCTCAACTGGTCAACGTGGAAGTCGGCATTGGTGCCGAAGCACTACAACGACTCTTGCAAGACCTAGATTTAGATGCCGAGGGGGAAAAACTCCGCGAAGAAATCGCCAACGCCAAAGGTCAAAAACGCGCAAAGCTAATTAAACGCCTGCGGGTAATTGACAACTTCATCGCCACCGGTTCTTTAACTGAGTGGATGGTGTTGACAGTAATTCCGGTTATTCCTCCAGATTTGCGACCAATGGTGCAGTTGGATGGCGGTCGTTTTGCCACCTCCGACCTCAATGACCTGTATCGGCGCGTGATTAACCGTAACAATCGACTAGCGCGACTGCAAGAAATCCTCGCCCCAGAGATTATTGTCCGCAACGAAAAGCGGATGCTTCAAGAAGCCGTGGATGCCTTAATCGACAACGGACGGCGAGGACGCACCGTTGTGGGGGCAAACAATCGACCGCTAAAATCCCTGTCTGACATCATTGAAGGGAAACAGGGTCGCTTCCGGCAAAACCTCCTGGGTAAACGGGTTGACTACTCCGGACGTTCAGTTATCGTCGTCGGTCCCAAACTCAAAATTCATCAGTGCGGACTACCGCGCGAAATGGCAATTGAACTGTTCCAACCCTTTGTCATTCATCGCCTGATTCGTCAGGGATTGGTAAATAACATCAAGGCTGCCAAAAAACTCATTCAACGAGGTGATCCCCAAGTTTGGGATGTCTTAGAAGAAGTGATTGCCGGTCACCCCGTCATGCTCAACCGTGCTCCCACACTTCACCGTTTGGGAATTCAAGCCTTTGAGCCGATTCTCGTCGAAGGTCGTGCCATTCAACTGCATCCTCTAGTATGTCCGGCATTCAACGCTGACTTTGACGGCGACCAAATGGCGGTTCATGTGCCTCTTTCTTTGGAGTCCCAGGCAGAAGCAAGACTGTTAATGCTGGCATCCAACAATATCCTCTCGCCCGCAACGGGTCGCCCAATTGTGACTCCGAGCCAAGATATGGTATTGGGCTGCTATTACCTGACGGCAGATAACCCAGCAGCGTTAAAAGCCGATCGTCATTTCGCCTCGATGGATGATGCGATTAAAGCCTATGAGCAAAACCAAGTCGCTTTACACGATCGCGTTTGGATACGTTTTGATGGCTCTGTCGAGACCGAGGCTCCAGACAATGAAGTGATCAAAACTGATCGCTCAGGTGACGGCATAGTGACCAAACATTACAGAGAACGTCGAGTCCGGGAAACCGCAGACGGAGAGCTTCTTTCCCAGTACATCCGCACCACTCCCGGTCGGATCGTTTACAACAAAGCAATCCAAGATGCGCTGACAAGCTAAGTTTGTATTCACTAGTTATTAGTCATTGGTTTAAACAACTAATGACTAATGACTAAGAATTAATGACGCTTGCACTAATCCCTATTCACCCTATAGATAATTAATAACCAGATGGTAGATCCAAAAGAAATGACTTTTCACAACCGAGTTGTGGATAAAGGCCAACTGAAAAAGCTTGTTGCTTGGGCTTTTACCAACTACGGAAGTGCCCGCAGCGCCCAAATTGCTGACCAGTTGAAGGAATTGGGGTTCCGGTTTGCAACGAGAGCTGGCGTTAGTATCAGTGTCGATGACCTCGTTGTGCCCCCCGTCAAGCGTGAGATGCTCGATGCCGCAGAAGCAGAAATACGTGCCACCGAATCTCGTTATACCCGTGGAGAAATTACCGAAGTCGAACGCTTCCAAAAAGTAATCGACACCTGGAACAACACCTCGGAAGCCCTAAAAGACGAAGTGGTTCGTAACTTCAAAGTTACTGACCCCTTGAACTCAGTTTATATGATGGCATTTTCTGGGGCACGGGGTAACTTATCTCAGGTGCGTCAGTTGGTGGGAATGCGGGGTTTGATGGCAAATCCTCAAGGAGAAATTATTGACTTACCGATTAAGACCAACTTCCGAGAAGGCTTGACGGTGACAGAATACATTATCTCGTCCTACGGTGCCCGTAAAGGCTTGGTAGATACAGCCCTGCGAACCGCTGACTCTGGTTATCTGACTCGGCGACTAGTGGATGTAGCACAAGACGTAATCGTGCGAGAAGTGGATTGTGGTACAAATCGGTATATTGTTGTCCGAGCCATGACCGATGGCGATCGCATTCTCATCCCCCTAGCCGATCGCTTGCTAGGGCGAGTATTAGCCAAAGAAGTGGTTCACCCCACGACTAACGAAGTGATTGCCGAGCGCAACCAGGACATCTCTGATGAATTGGCAAGGGTAATTGGCAAAGCTGGCGTCAAAGAAGTCTCGGTACGCTCACCATTGACCTGTGAAGCCGCACGGTCAGTTTGTCAGCATTGTTACGGCTGGAGTTTAGCCCACGGACATATGGTGGATTTGGGCGAAGCTGTGGGCATTATTGCCGCCCAGTCAATTGGGGAACCTGGAACCCAGCTCACCATGCGGACATTCCACACCGGAGGAGTCTTCACAGGGGAAGCCGCGCGGATGCTCCAAGCTCCTTTTGACGGCGTAATGCGTTTTTCCAAAAAACTACGGACTAGGGGCGTGCGGACGCGCCACGGCGAAGACCGGGAGCAAGTTGAAGTCGCAGGCGACCTGGTTCTTGAACCCAAC
Organism: uncultured Coleofasciculus sp.; assembly: GCA_902805485.1. GTDB lineage: Bacteria > Cyanobacteriota > Cyanobacteriia > Cyanobacteriales > Coleofasciculaceae > CADCTM01. Next base: position 7,281 of record CADCTM010000495.1, read on the forward strand.
GACAACACCAACAAACCCTTAACCTTCTCCGTCACTCCTGGCTCCTTACTGTTAGTGACCAATGGGGAAAAAGTCAAGGCGACTCAGCTAATTGCAGAAGTGGCATTAGGAAAATCCCGCCTCTCCACGGAAAAAGCCGCCAAAGACGTTGCCTCGGCATTAGCTGGGGAAGTGATATTTGCGGACTTGATCCCTGAAGAAAAAACCGACCGACAAGGCAACACCACTCGGATTGCTCAACGCGGCGGTTTACTTTGGGTTTTATCAGGAGAAGTCTACAACCTCCCACCTGGTGCAGAACCTGTAGTCAAAAACGGAGATGCCGTAGAACCTGGAAGCATACTGGCAGAAACCAAGCTAGTCACCGTCAGTGGCGGCGTCGTGCGACTGACAGAAGGCAAGCGAGAAATTGACATCATCACCGCCTCCGTGCTCTTAGATGAAGCAATCGTCCGGGTGGAAAGTACAGGCGGACGCGACCAGTATGTAATTTACACAACCAATAACCAGCGCTTCTTGCTCAAGGCAACACCAGGTACGAAGGTGCTGAACAACCAAGTGGTAGCAGAACTGATTGACGACCAGTACCGCACCCAGACTGGTGGCATTATCAAATATGCGGGTGTGGAAGTTGCTAAACGCGGGAAGGCGAAGCAAGGTTACGAAGTCACCAAAGGCGGGACGCTGTTGTGGATTCCTGAAGAATGCCACGAGGTTAACAAAGATATCTCGTTGCTCATCGTGGAAGATGGTCAATATGTGGAAGCCGGCACTGAAGTCGTAAAAGACATCTTCTGTCAATCTGGGGGAATTGTGGAGGTCGTTCAGAAAAATGACATCCTCCGCGAAATTGTGATCAAGCCTGGTTCTCTGCACCTGGTTGATGAAATTCCTGCCGCCTTCCTCACCGAAGGTCAGCTCGTCTATCCTGGAACAGAACCCATACCTGGAGTTTCGACTTCCGAGCTGCGCTATGGAGAAGCGGTGGAAACACCGGAAGGGGCTGCACTGCTTTTACGTCCAGTAATTGAGTTTGCAGTGCCCGATGAGCCAGATGTGCCATCCCAGGCTTCGATTAACACCAGAAATGAAGGGGACGCGACGGATCGGAGTTCGGCGGGAATTGAACTAAGAGCCGTCCAGCGGTTGCCTTACAAAGATGGTGAGCGGGTAAAGTCCGTCGAAGGACTGGAATTGCTCCGCACTCAGTTGGTGTTAGAAATGACCCATGAGTCGGGAGTGTTAGACCATCCGGGTTCAGCTCAAATCAGTGCTGATATTGAGTTGGTCAGTGATGAAGATGCCGAAGACTCCTCTGATATGCGCTTGCAGTTGGTCATCCTGGAATCTTTGGTGATTCGCCGCGATACTGCCGCTGATCCTTTGGGTGGCAGCACGACAACGCGCCTTCTAGTTGAGGATGGAGACGAAATTGCTCCAGGTGCGGTAGTCGCAAGGACAGAAATTCAGTGTAAGGAAGCGGGTGAAGTCCGAGGCATCAAGGAAGGTGCAGAAGCAATTCGCCGGGTGCTGGTGGTACGTAATGCTGACCGAATCACAGTGCCGGTAGACGTCCCCCCGAAGGTGAAGGTCGGGAATTTGATTGTGGCGACAGATCTCTTAGCTGCTGGCATCCCTTCCCCGGAATCAGGGCAGGTGGTTAAGGTAAGTAGTGATTCTGTCACCCTGCGTCTGGCTCGTCCTTATCGGGTTTCTCCGGGTGCGGTGTTACAGATTGACCACGGAGACTTGGTGCAACGGGGTGATAACCTGGTGTTGCTGGTGTTTGAACGGGCAAAAACTGGTGACATTATCCAGGGTTTACCGAGAATTGAGGAACTGCTGGAAGCCCGTAAACCAAAAGAAGCTTGTGTTTTAGCCCGCCGTCCTGGTGAAGCTCAAGTTGTTTACGAGGAAGGCGAAACCGTTGATATTAAGGTGATTGAGTCGGATGGTGTGGTAGCAGATTACCCCGTCGCCCCGACACAAAATGCGATCGTTTCTGATGGTCAAAAAGTCCGGGCGTCTGAAGCTGTTACCGATGGTCCTGCTAATCCTCATGAGATTCTTGATATTTTCTTCAACTACAGTTTGGAGGACAAAGGAGTTTATGAGGCGGCGCTCATTGGACTGCAAGAGGCACAGCGGTTCTTGGTCAACGAGGTACAGTCGGTGTATCAATCTCAAGGAATTGAGATTTCTGACAAGCATATTGAAGTGATTGTCCGGCAGATGACCTCGAAAGTGCGAGTAGACGATGGCGGCGATACAACGATGCTCCCCGGTGAACTTGTGGAGTTGCGGCAAATTGAGACGGTGAATGAGGCGATGGCAATTACTGGTGGTGCCCCGGCGCAGTACACACCCGTACTTCTGGGGATTACCAAAGCTTCGCTCAATACCGATAGCTTTATTTCTGCTGCTAGCTTCCAAGAAACAACTCGTGTCCTTACAGAAGCGGCGATTGAAGGTAAGTCTGACTGGTTACGAGGACTGAAGGAGAACGTGATTATTGGACGTTTGATTCCGGCAGGTACTGGTTACAATGCCTACGAAGATGCAAGCGCCAATACGCTCGATGCTGATTACTCAAGCGCTGCTGCAGGAATCTATGCTTATGGCGATCGCCCTGATGTCGATTTAGACCAAAATGATCCGCTTGTACTTGATGATCGCACAGCTCGTGCTTACGGTTTAGAGGAACGCGCTGGCTTTGGCGCCGAGAAGACTGTCTTACCATCGCCAATTCTGGATGATGATGAAGAGGATGAGGCTCTTTTGATTGATGCTGACGATTTCTTGGATGATGATTCTGAAGAATAATCGAGATCAGCCATCCTTAATCTAGAACTACAAAAGGGCGATCCACTGGGTCGCCCTTGTTTCTAATTGAGGAGATGTCTTGGACAAAGGCAATGTGGGTGTTAATCACGAGATACACCCAGATTAAGAATTTGCTCTTTTCCCGCGAGTAGATAAAAGTGTAAGGACTCGTTGAGAATCACCCTTGAATTCAAACCAACTTTTTTTCTCCAAATCTCACTCTTGCCGACGAG
>CADCTM010000496.1 GCA_902805485.1 uncultured Coleofasciculus sp.
TGAAACGTTTTCTCATTGCTTTGCTCGGGATTGGTTTAAGCCTCACGTTGGTAATATTCCATTCCAGTCTTAAAGCTGATGCCCGTCCTACAAATCAATCTATGGCAGAGCCAGTTGCACAATCGACTGCTCAAGTTATGCCAACTCCAAAATCACCTGATCTAGAAGTTTTGGGCACCAGCGTTCGGTATCTCAAAGATGCAGATTTACTCATTTTTGAGCAAATTGTGAAAGGAATGGCTGGCAAAACACTGCCCAAGCCTAAGGGTGGCGTTGATGGGGCACCTGTACTGGGCTATGTCTTTCCAACGACTCTAAAACCCGAAGATGCTGGATTTGGGAAGGCTGAAGGGATTTTGGCGCTGGCAGTCACGTCTCATCCAGACTTTGATGATACGCCCCTGTGGGATGAGAATAACAACTCGAACTATACCGATGATGGCATTCTTTTTCATAGCCATTGGGTCGTACTGGTCAAGGACGAGCGCGTCCCTGGTAGCTTATCGGTCAAACAGTTCAACAAAACCGACAAAACTGTTGTGCTTCCACCCACCAATCCCGGTATGCCGATGTATTTGGATTCTCCCGGTTTCCCTGTTTTGCTAAAAGGTAACAAGCTCAGTGTTCTGGTTCCGGCTCAACGCATTCAATCTAAAACAGAGTTCAAGTTTGATGGAGTTGTTGCCTATATGCAGGTGAATGCCACAAACACTAATCTCCCCATGCTCGGGGTCTATCAAGCGTACAGCGTTAGTTCAGGAAATTTAAGCCTTCCCTACAGTGTGCAACCTCAGTAACGGAGAAAATTAAATGGCTCTCAATGTTGAATTGCTAGAAAGCAGCTTTGCTCAGATTAGGGTGAACAGCTTAGAGGTGACTAAACGGTTCTACACATTTCTGTTTACAGACTATCCAGAAGTCCAGCCTTTGTTTGCCAATACTCATATGGAAAAGCAGGGCAAGCAACTGTTTCAATCTCTCGTCTTTACCGTCAATAACCTGCGTAAACCAGATGCCTTAAGCCATGCGTTGAGAGGCTTGGGCACTCGACACGTTCAATACGGTGTATTGCCGCAACACTATCCAATGGTGGGTAGTAGCTTGCTTAAAGCTTTTGAGGTAAGTCTGGGTACAGCCTGGACTCCTGAGGTGCAACAAGCGTGGACAGAGGCGTATGAAGTTATAGCTCAATTAATGCTGGAAGGTGCAGACTCCTCACCAAAACATCTGATGCCAATTGAAGTGAAATAACAGGTCAGTAAACTTGGTCGTCTACTAGGTTTACTGCCTTCAGGCGATCGTCCTTAGCAACGAACAGGAGAACAAACAATGGATACGATTGCACTGGTTCCTAACAACTCGTTGATCACTAAAACACCTGAGGAAGGACGGCAATTAGCCGTGAAACTGGCGCGACTGATTATCAAGCTGACTCAACCCGATGAAGAGAAGCGCAAACAGCTACGAGATGTCTATGGTAACGATGCCATGATGCTGATTGCCGTAGGGCAGACAGTTGCGACTGAATTTGCCACGATCTCGGCTGCTAATAACTATTGGAAAAATAGTGAGGTCTGAGATGAATGACTATTGTTTAGTGGACTGTGGTTTTCACGACCAGTTAGAAGCCCTAGCAACGCTGCAGCAAACTTGCCAAATTTCCTATCGCACTGCTACTGAGGAAATCGTTGAAGTTCAAAGTCAGATTGTGGATGTCTATGCTGCCAACAAAGCAGATTTTTTGAAGCTCAAAGATGGGACTGAAATTCGGCTTGATCGTCTGATCTCTGTCAATGGCAACTTCATACGATTCGCTCAGGAGTAGCACAATGGCAATCCAACTCAAGATTGATCGCGTCCTCCAAGGTTCATTTGACCTCAAAGCGCTGAATCTCTTGTTCGTGTTTCAAGTCAATTGTCCCGGTTGTTTTATCTATGGTTTTCCCCTCGTCAACAAGCTGCACTGGAAGTATCGTCAGTCCGGCTTGAATGTCCTGGGACTCTCAACGGCTTTTGAGGATTTTGAATACAACACTGCTGCTAATACAGAGTTGCTTTTGACTGAGAGGAAACTGGTTGGAGCAACTCGGCAAGCGTTAGGAGAATATTACTCTCAAGCGATCAACTTTCCAGTTGCAGTCGATCAACTTACTACAGGTGCAGCACTCGCAACACCTGAAAACTTTGAGGCTTTAACTGAAACGATCCCTGATTTTGATCGCCTGCGCAAATCAGAGCAAGCAGCACTGCGTCAAAAGGTGAACGCTTACTTGCAGCGACACGCCAA
>CADCTM010000497.1 GCA_902805485.1 uncultured Coleofasciculus sp.
CTATGCCCAAATCGAGGCAATCAAAACACTCTATCAGTGGCGTAGCCCTATAATTGGGGAACCGTGCAATAATAGTCCGTCTATCACAAGAGCGATCGCTTCTCATGGTTCAAGTTCCCGAATCTACCGCCGACCTTGCTGCTGTCCTCGAACAACCCGTCGATCTAAATTTTGAACTCCCCGATCCAGAAGATGAAGAGATTCTGGAGTATGATTTTCAGCAGTTAGTCGATAACGCCTGGATCGTATGCGATCGCTTTGACTTGCAAACCGAAATTTGGCGAGGACGTATTCTAAGAATTGTCCGAGACAGAGAAAAAAAAGGCGGCGATGGGCGGGGAACAGGATTTTTAAACTGGCTTAAAAGTCGAGAAATTAGCAAAAGTCAAGCTTATTCTTTAATCGAACTTGCTAATAGTGCCGATACGCTTTTAGCTGAGGGGAAACTTAACCCAGAAGCGATTAGAAACTTCAGCAAACGGGCTTTTGTTGAAACAGCCAAATCTTCCCCAGAAGTGCAACAACTAGTAACAGATGCCGCACAAAAAGGCGATCGCATTACCCGCCGCGAAGTAAAGCAGTTGGCGGATGAATGGACGGCGATGTCTTCAGAATTACTGCCAGATGAAGTCAAGGAAAAAGCAGCGGCGGGTTCCATGCCTGCACGTTACCTGGCACCACTGGTAAAAGAAATGGAGAAGTTACCAGAATCCCACTTAACAGCATTACAAGAAGCCGTTGCCGAAAATCCAGATGTTGATACTGTTAAACAAGTAACATCAGACGCCCGTTTTTTAGCGAAATATCTCGACGCCGCCGCCCAAGTTCAAGCAATTGATCACTCATCTTTGGATATGGAAATGGCGCTAGAAGAAGCGCTACGCCTCGACTGCTTAAATACCGCTGCTGATTTAGTAAAACAGGCATCTCAGTTAGAACAAACCATCGGTAAGCTGTACACAACTTGGAAGCGTTTAGGCAGCCTGTCAGACCGATTGTATGTAGATACTGGTGCGAGTACTCCTCATTTGCGATCGCTTCTTGGCTGCCTAGAGCGTCTTACGGGGGAAGTCATCGAAGTACCTTTAGATGATGAAGGTGAACAGATTATTCGCCTCAAAGTTATGACATCCAATTCCTAGCCCCCGCTTTTGTGTCCCTACAAACGCCCAATTATTAGCTAATTACTGCTGTTTATTTCTTCAACTATTAAGCATGAACCATCAAATATTGCCCGTTACCATTATATTCACCATCACAACTGGCAAAATTGGCAATAAACCATATCAAATAAAACCGCCAGATCCGGCGAAACTTTGCATAATCCATGCCATAATTTAAATACTTGATGCTTGCCTGGTTCTCGTCAAAATTATGTAACCAATTGGCTAGTGTTTTAGAGTAATTAGAGCCATTGATATACCATCTTTCAATAGTTTTCAGGTGTTGATTATGGCTAGGCACTGCATCGTTATTCCAGTAGCGTCCGTGGGGAAAAATGTATTTGTGGGTGTAAACGCTGGACATATTATTAGGGATGCGGACTGTAATAATATGAATAAATACCTTGCCATTATCCTTCAGAAAAGAAGCTAATTTTTGGAAGGTCTTTGTTAAATTACCAACATGACAAAAAACACCAATCGAGATAACTTTGTCAAACTTCTCCTCGAATCTGGCGTCATTTAAATCACCTTCATGTAGAGTAAATCGACCTGAACTAAGGTAGCTTTCAGGATCTTGCATTTTGTCGCGCATATATTCGCATTGCTCATGGCTCAAATTCAGCCCTGTAAACCTAACATTGGGGAATTTGGAAAGAATATAATTCGGAACGCAGCCCCAACCACATCCAAAGTCTAAGATATTGTCTCCGTCTTTGATGTCTAGCTTCTCAATCACATCATCAATCATGTGCATCTGGGATTGCTCAAGGTTGGAAGCTCCTTTTTCCCACAATCCCATGCTGTACTTTGGATAAATAAGTTTCCCATTACCCAACATAGTATTCAGCATTACTTGAGGCAAGTCGTACTGAATCTTCATTAGATCCCGTGAGCCCTCTGCAAGATTATCGGTTTCTTTTAATACCCATTCATAGGGAGCAAGGAGGGAAGGAAAATACTGAAAGAAGATGGGCATACAGGTATCGAAAAGCGATCGCAAGACAGAATCAGGTACTTCTACTCCATTGATATAAGCCTCTGCAACTGCCATTTGTACCGTGTTAACTACCTCTACTGCTCCACGGGTGGCTTGGTAGGCTAATGGGCTTTTGATGTTAA
>CADCTM010000498.1 GCA_902805485.1 uncultured Coleofasciculus sp.
ACAAACAGCATCTCACAAGATTTCTGATTTACTCAGTTCAAGGGTCAGCATAGCAAACACTTAAAGCTTACAAAAAGCGATTAAATTCAATTTTAAAAGTGAGGTTAATCATCTTAATTTATTTAAGGTAATACAACCTCAGAAGAATTATGCTGTTGCTGTAGACTCCGTGGATCGAGAGCATCTCGTAAGCCATCCCCTAATAAATTAAATGCCAACACCGTGAGGATAATCAACAGCGCCGGCGGCCAAATCAACCAGGGCTGTAACACTAAAATTGAAGCATTCGTGGCGATTGAGAGCAGATTACCCCAAGAAGGATCAGGTTGCTGGATACCAAGGCCAATCAAACTCAACACGGCTTCTGCCCCGATATAACTGGGAACTGATAAAGTGGCAGAGATAATGATGTAGCTAGCTGTTTGGGGTAAGACGTGGCGAATAATGATGTAGAAGGGGTTCGCTCCCATCGCTTTTGATGCCTGGACAAACTCCCGCTCTTTTATCGACAAAACCTGACCTCGAATTACTCGTGCTAATCCTGCCCAACCAATGAAGGAAGTAATGACAACAATTAATAGAAACCGTTGGGCACTCGATAGTCCAGGCGGCAACACCGCAGCAAGTGCCACCAGCAGGTAAAGGCTAGGAATTGTCATTAGGACTTCTACCAAACGCATTAATATTGCGTCTAACCAGCCCCCAAAATAGCCAGAAATTCCGCCAATTAATAGACCGAGGGGAAAAGAGATCGCAACTCCAACTAGACCAATACTAAGACTGATCCGACCGCCATGCACAAGGCGACTGAATTGGTCTCGACCTTGTTCATCTGTGCCTAATAAATTAATTTTGCCATCACCCGCCGCGCCGAACAGGTGAAGATTAAGGGGAATACCTTTAAAAACCTCTACTTCTTCAAACTTTGCCCCAATTGGCAGACGAATTTGAAATAAGGGGTAGACAGAACCGCTAACAAATAATCTGAGCGGCGAGGGTTTTTGGAAGTCGCGTTTCAGTTTGCGATCGCCTGTTTTTAAATCCGTCGGTCCTTGGGTTGTCGGATAGACGTGTGGACCAATAGACTGTCCTGCGGGGTTACGCCAGTAAACCTGAGTTGGTGGTAACAGCGAGCCATCCGGCTGAGAGGCATAAGGGTCATAAGGGGCAACAAAATCCGCTGCAATGACAATTACATAAAAGAGTAATAGCAGTAACGCTCCCAAACGGGCAAGCGGGTTCTTTTTTAGTTTCTGCCACCAATTCATGCGGTTAGAGAGTTATGAGTGTTGTTCTGCTAGTTGTCTGTGTTCCTCTTCCGTCTCTTCATGTTCAATTACGAACACATTGGAATAGAGGTTAGCAATAATTTGTTTGCCCTGTTGCGTCAACTCCAAGTAGCGTAGCGCATCTTGGATGTAAGGAAATACGCCCTTCCAGTAGAACTTAGAATAGTTTCGCCGTAAATCTCCCGGATGCCGATAACCCAAGGCTTCATTGACTCCAGTTTCTTCAAACTCGTAGTACAAGGCACTAATTTTTTTAAGATAGCGGGGATCGCTCAACTGACCAATCAAGTCAGAGGCACGAATTAAGCCAGGAAAGCCTACCGTATCTCGATGATCGCCTTCTTTGGGGACGGGGAAACGAGTCAGTTCAATATTACGCTTAATTAGTTCAGCATCAATCCGATTGTGACCGCCAAATCGCTCATTAATGAATAATTTTGCTCGGTCTACATGATAAGGAGTGAGGGCCGCATCGGACGCGCCGGGTGGTAGATGCACCATTTCGCCATTTTGACCGGTCGCGTATAACCGTTCAGATTCGCGATCGCCGCGACATACCCCCTTGACATAGCCAATGTCATGGCACACCAGAGAAATAATATAGTGCAGCCAATCTTCAGCAGTCACCCCTCCCTCACGGATATGTTTACCTCGGAGAACTTCCTGTCCTACCAAAGTAACCATCATCGAGTGTTCGACGTTGTGATACAAAGCATCGCTGTTAGAAATATTTTCCATTGCCATGCTTCCGGCCCAGGCAATAATGTCTTCGTTGTCTGGCTTAAGTCCGCCGTAAGTCCGGTGGTAGCCCTCGCGAAGTTTTTGAACAAACGAATTAATCAGAATCTCAGTAGTATTAAACATCCTTAGTACTCGTTCGTAGCGATGACCTCAGCCGTAGCAAGCTTACAATTCTTCTACCCTTAACAGGATGCTGCAAAATCCTGCAAACCGCTCTCTTGAGGGTCACGAGCGCCTTGTGTTTTACGTC
>CADCTM010000499.1 GCA_902805485.1 uncultured Coleofasciculus sp.
GAGAGATCTTCGGAACCTGTCTCCTCATTCATTAACGGACCTTTGGCATAGCCGAGATACCTGACTGTACCTCGCAGTCGCGTGGAGAGAAAAATTGCGATCGCTCGATAAAAACGGGAGGCAAATCCTTCATCCTTTTTCAGTTTTTCAATGAGTTGATGCCGGGGAATCGATAAAACCAGAGAGTTTTCCACTGCCTGAACGGTTGCAGAGGGAGGTCTGGCGTCTGCAAAGGACATTTCTCCTACTACCGCACCACTAGTTAATCGAGCGATCGTTTTGCCTTCTAGTGCCGCAACAGAAACTGCCAGTGTTCCCTCTAAGAGAATGTGCAGCGTATCAATCGGCTGCCCTTCCTGGATGAGAACCGTTCCCGCTACAACTTCTTCTCGAAGTCCTGTCGAGACCATCCAATCGATGTCATCGTCATCAAGTTCACCCAATAAAAAGAATACTTTTTTCATAACTGATATCTTGCTCTCACATTGTGGTAAGCAGGAGGACTGTTGCAACTTCCTGATACACCCTGATGCCAATGTTTTCTTATCTTAGTTTTGAAGTCGCTGATTAACCATATGGTTTAGGAATAATTTTTGGATTACCAATTACTAAAATGATTTCTTAATACCTGTACTACATATACATTAATCTTTACATATATTAGACCGAGTTAGGGATATCTGCGGATTCTTGCCTGTTGAGTGTTCTGCAAGTTCCCTAAACACGGAGAAGCGGAAGTGGTGCCCCGTTTGCGAAGCGAACCGCCCGCATGACAAATTTCTCATCCTTTGCTGCTGCAAGGACTCGTTAGTATATAAGCAACGTCCTGTGTGGGCTATCCTCTGCAAACCACAGAACAATTTGTCAAAATAATAAGAAGCGTCTTGAGCCGAGTTGAGCCAATGCTTAAGTTATGAAGCAATCTCCTAAATACTTAAACCAAGATCGCATTAGGCAATTCCTCAACCTAGCGGCAATCCTTGCTGCTTTTGGTATCAACGTTTGGGCGAACATTGCCCCCATTAATGGACTCTCGATTGGTGAAATATCCAACACAGTCTTCCGCGAGGTTTTGATTACCCCAGCCAATTATGCTTTTGCGATCTGGGGCTTAATATACCTTGGTTTAATTTCTTTGGGGGTTTATCAGGTACTTCCTGCACAACGGCAAAGTCCTAGTTTTCGTCGAATCGGGTATCTTTTAGTGCTGGCAAGTTTCGCTCAAATTGTTTGGGTGTTTTTGTTTCAGTACCGACTGTTTTCCCTTTCACTACTGGCAATGCTAGGAATTTTGCTGCCTCTAATTGGAATTTATTTACGCTTGGGAATTGGTTTAAGACGGGTTTCTCGGATAGAGAAATGGTTGGTTGATACTCCTTTAAGTATTTATCTAGCTTGGATTAGTGTGGCGACAATTGTTAATGTGGCAACGACGCTTTATGACTTGGGCTGGAAAGGTGGAAGTATTAGCCCTGAAGTGTGGAGTGCGATCGCTTTATTTGCCGGTGCCGTAATTGCCGCTACGATTAGTATTCAACGGGCTGACATTGCTTTTGTGCTGGTCATTGTTTGGGCTTATATCGCAATTGCCGTGCGTCAAGCTAACCTACCACTGATTGCTGTAACATCTGGGGGATTAGCGATCGCTCTTATTTTATTACTTGTGTTAAGCGTGCTGCGTCATCAAAGGTCGCACTCAAATTTTAATGAATAGTAGTAATCAATTAAAAGAGGTAGAAATGGAGCGCCAGCGGTCTTTTCCGCCATAATTGGGGAATCTGAAGTTGGATATTAAGTCCAACTATTGCACCAACACCAATAATGAAAACGGCTACTCCTAGGCTATAAATCCAGCCCCGAAATTTTTACCTTTGCCGCATCAATTAACCTCTTAATTCGCTAATGTTGCTTATGTGGTGCTAGTTGCAACACTCCTTGCGAAATTCTGAGCCTCTTCGATTAAGCTGGGAATCATCACTAGGGCGACAAATTGCCCAATCCCAATTATCCATCCCTGCCATGATCATCGCCGCTACCCAGCGGATCACGACGATTTTTTCCAACCACCGCAGCGCTGTCCGAAAAAATAGTACGAAAAGTATTGCAACACCGACTAATCACAGGTGGAAAGGAATCAACAGTACCCTTGCCATGAACAAGGCAAGGGGCGCACCGCGAGTTAGCTCACTCCACTCACTGTTTTTGTCGAAAATTTTACACTCTATTATCCTAATCTGACAAGGTATTTTTAGTCGGCTTAGAGGCTAGGCAAGCTTTG
>CADCTM010000500.1 GCA_902805485.1 uncultured Coleofasciculus sp.
CGACACCGGCTAAGCCGCCCAAGCGTAAATTCACGCCATTATCACTGCTGTTTTTCAAAGTTTCTTTGTTCAATCCCGACAAGTGGCTGACGCAGCATATTGACACCTTGCGCTGGATTTGGACGCGAACGTTTGGTTTAATTCTGTGCTTCTTTCTCGCTTGGTCTTTAGCCATTGGTCTATCACTGCGTCCAGAAGTTATCTTTACAGGTCAGCAGCTCATTGCTAGTCAAGGAACTTCTTTAATCCTGCCTTTTGCGCTCCTGGCGATGCTGGTAGTCACTCTACACGAACTGGGTCATGCCTTCACCTTGAAGCATTACGACGGCATTATTCCAGAAGTGGGACTGCTGTTTATGTTTCTGGTTCCTGCTGCCTATACCAATACCACAGATTTATATTGCCTGATGAGGCGACGAGAGCGTTCACTTGTCGTCGCGGCTGGTGTGATTTGTCAAATTACGATCGCGGCAAGCGCTTTTTGGCTCTGGCGCTCGTCTGCTAACTGGTTAGCCACCGCCAGCTACTTAACGATGGTAGCGGCGCTCTTCACGGTCGCTGTAAACCTTAATCCCCTGGCTAAGTTTGATGGCTATTACTTAGCCGTTGCCTTAAGTGGCATCAACAACCTGCGCGAACGCTCCTTCAAATTTTATGCCAATCTCTTAGGCAGACATCCCAGTCAGGAAAAACCGCGTGACACGCTTCTTCTTGCGACTTACGCCCCCTTTAGCCTGCTGTACACTTTGCTCGTTTTTGGCAGCCTCTTCGCCTTGGTCAGCGATTGGACGCTAACCAATATTCCCTTCTGGGCACTAACGTTGCTTAGTGTTTGGGCAATTTACTTCTACTGGCCTCAATCTACTGCATTTACCCGAATGAATTCCTCTTCTTCCGACGCTCGTCCTCAGCTCAAAGTCGTTCAACCCAAGATAACACCGACGACACCGAAAACCTCCAAAAGCGTTGAACCTGTTGAACCAACAGCCGCTCAAACCGCAACGCCAGCTAAATCCTACCGTGGGTGGGCAATATTAAGTGTTATCGCTACTGGCTTGAGTTTAGTGAGTTTTATCCCCACCCCTTTTGAAGTGGGAGGAGCGGTGGAACTGAAAACACGGGAAGGCGCACGGGAAGTTGTCCGTACTCCTATCGCAGGTGTGGTGACAAAAATTAATGTCAAGCCAGGGCAGTTGGTACAGCGTGGTCACGTTCTGGCAGTATTATCGAGTTGGGAATTAGACCGGGAAATTGCTGCTGTTGAGCAACAGTCGGATGAGGCACGTACTACGGTAGAAGCGTCTCAAAAACAACTAATCCGCGCCCAAGCTCAATTGGTTGAAGTGAGTGCGGCAGCAGCAGCGATGAACAAAAAAGCGACTCGTGAACGCGAGCGTGCTATGGCTCTGACTCAAGGTAAACTTACACCAGAAATTCAGGAGTTGGAGCAAGAGCAACAACGACTGCAACAGCGGGTGGCAGAAATTGGGGAAAAATACGGTCGATATCAATTTTTGTACCAGCAAGGTGCGATTTCCAAAGATAGGCGAGATGAAATTCAAGCTGAACAGCGGGATGTTCAGAGTGGTTTGGCGGTAAAGAAAAAAGAGATTGAGGCAGCCAAGCAAAAACTAACTGACACGGCTAGCGATTTGCAAGCAGAAACGGTTTCCCAACAGGCATCAATTAATGCTTCCCAGATGATTGCTGATGCCGAGGGACAAATGGCAGTAGGACGAGAAGCGATCGCAACTTTAGAAAAACGCCTCAAACAGCTCAAAACTCTACGAGAAAGCCTGACTTTACGCTCTCCCATGACTGGGGTGATTCTCACCAGTGATTTGGACTTAAAGAAGAATCAAGAGTTGAAGCCTGGAGAGGACTTCTTATTAGAAATCGCTGAACTTAAAGAACTCACCGCCATCGTGGAAGTGCGTGAGGAAGACTTGGAATATGTACAGTTGAACAAACCTGTAACCTTTCGACCCCGACAAGCCAAGTTAAGACCTTACAATGCCACCGTCAAGATGATTCTGCCCAAGATTGAGAGCGAACCCGACAAGCCGACTCGGACGGCACGGGTACAGATAGTTGTGGATAACCGAGATGGAAAACTCAGTCCCGGAGCAAGTGGTTACGCCAAAATCTGGTCTGAGCAAATTCCCCTTTACCAGCGTTTGAGTCGGGAACTTCAGCGGTTGGTTCCCTTTGAAAAATTTCTTTGATGGAAAAAACACTGTTTTTGAGAGACACCAAGAAGGTAAGTGTGAAGTGACGG
>CADCTM010000501.1 GCA_902805485.1 uncultured Coleofasciculus sp.
CCCAAGGCATACAACCTTTATATGAAAATAACGTTTTAAAAGATAATTTAACAACCGATGGTGATCATCTTAATGCCGCAGGATTAGCAATTTACCGAGCTGCTTTATTGAATATCTTAAAAAATACACCTTGATGATTTTGTAGTTAAAGATTTGAAATCAAAGATGCATAGGAGATAAATCATCTCTGTTTATCTGTGGTTTCATTTATAGCAAGTCTGAGTTGCATAGACCACATTGTAAGGGCACGATAATACTCTTGCGCCTACAGACGACTTGTGTTCCACTCAATTAAAACCCGATATAAAAGATTATCTTGCAACGAGTTTAATGAACGTGAACAACTTAAATGACTACCCCTATCCCTCAACCAGGCGAGTGATAATGGGTAAACGGTGTGCCGTTGCTACAAGCCAACCCCTGGCAACTTTAGCAGGTATGGAGATGTTTTGGGCGGGAGGAAATGCTGTAGATGCTGCCTTAGCAACTGCGATCGCGCTTACAGTAGTAGAACCCACTTCTAATGGTATCGGCTCAGATGCCTTTGCCTTAATCTGGGACGGGAAACTGCATGGTTTAAATGCATCCGGTAAAAGTCCTCAAAACCTTACCCTAGAAACGTTTGTGGGAATGGACGCCGTGCCTTCCTTGGGTTGGCTACCTGTAACGGTTCCCGGCGCTGTATCCGCTTGGCAAAATTTATCACAACGTTGGGGAAAACTGCCGTTTGAGCAGCTTTTTGCTCCCGCCATCCGCTACGCCCAGGAAGGTTTTCCGGTTTCACCTGTTACAGCAAATGCTTGGAAGCGTGCGGCTAATTTATTTTTACCGCTGACGGCGCCGGAGTTTCAACCGTTTAAATCCGTCTTTTTCCCGAAGTTACGCGCACCCTATTCGGGGGAAGTTTGGGGGAGTTTAGATCATGCTAAGACATTAAAAGCGATCGCTCAAAGTGGCGGTGAAAGCTTTTACCACGGGGAAATTGCTCAAGCAATTGCCAACTTCGCTGCTGATACTGGTGGTATGTTAACAACGGCTGACTTTGCCGCACACCAAGCTGACTGGGTGGAACCCATCTCTACTAACTACCGCAACCTTACCGTTTGGGAAATTCCCCCCAATACTCAGGGCATTGCCACGTTAATTGCATTAAACATTCTAGAAGGTTTCGACATCCAGCGTTATGGGCGCGAGTCTGCCGAAAGCTACCATCTACAAATCGAAGCGATGAAGCTGGCGCTTGCCGATGTCCACCGACACGTTACCGACTCCCGGTTTATGGAAGTGTCAACCGAACAGCTTTTAGATAAAGCATATGCTGCCTCGCGCCGACAGTTAATTGGAGAACAAGCGATTCCCTTAGCTCAACCTGGTTTACCGCAAGGTGGAACTGTTTATCTCGCTGCTGCTGATGGAGAATTGATGGTTTCCTTGATCCAATCTAACTTTGAAGGTTTTGGCAGTGGTGTTCTGATTCCGGGCACAGGAATCGCGCTGCACAACCGAGGTGTCGGGTTTACATTAGAAGCCAATCATCCCAATCAAGTCGCACCCGCCAAGCGTCCATTCCACACGATTATTCCCGGATTTCTCACCCAAAACAATCAACCTTTAGGGCCATTTGGCGTTATGGGGGGACCGATGCAACCCCAGGGACATCTACAAGTTGTCGTGAATCTGGCAGACTACGGAATGAATCCCCAAGCGGCGCTTGATGCTCCTCGATGGCGGTTTATTGCTGATGATCAGGTGCTTTTAGAGCATAGTGTACCTCGTCACGTCGCCCTGGCACTGGCGGCACAAGGTCATGATATTCACTTAAGTGATGAATCCGGATTTGGTAAAGGTCAAATTATCATGCACCGCGAAGGCGTTTTTGTGGCAGCTTCTGAACCTCGTGGAGATGGGTTAGCTCTGGCACAGTAGAAACTTTGTTGCTAAAGGTAAAATTTTAAGACTAAATTTAGTTAAGAAAAGTAAACTTTACCGTTCCAATTCTTCTTTATAAAACAAGCGGTTATTATCCAAAAGTTGTTTCATAACCTGATGAACTTTACCTAGTTTTCATAATAACCGTAATAATACAGAGCAGTTTTGACGTTTGAGTAAAGTTGCCTCTTAAGTTAAGTAATTTTTTAAAACTTTTGGTTAAATCATACTGTGTGCATTAATTGATATTAAGTCTGATTACTTACTTTGCCTAGAAGTTATTGCTTTGTGTTAACTATCTGGATTTGCGGGCAGCAGATGTCAAACCGAAGTCAATCAACCCGGTAA
>CADCTM010000502.1 GCA_902805485.1 uncultured Coleofasciculus sp.
GAGTTACCTGGGCATTTACCGAGCAGCCAGCAGGTGGATTAGGAGAGAATTCCGTTCTTGGATCGCTCACTAGTGATTCAATCACATAGCCGAAAGTCGCCGCCATCAACTTTGGTTGCTTATGCTGCAAATAATCATTCCATTTCTGAGTCCACAGTTGAGTATATCCATTTAGTTGACTGTAACTTCCTAAACTAGGTACGGCGATCACATATTCATAAGCCTTTTGAACTGCTTCATCGTAAGCTTTGAAAAATAACTTAGCCCGCTCGACATTTGTTTGGTCAATGTCTTTGTAGGTTGGATTTTCAACGTTGCGCTGAATAGTGTTTTCCTGTTTGTCGATACCGAGCATTTGTGGCAGTGTCGCCGCCCGCTGCACCAGCCCCCCACTCTGCTGCACCACATGCGTCAGCTCATGGGCAAGCAACTCCTGCCCGCCGCGACTCCCTGGATTATATTCCCCCTGCCGAAAGAAGACATCCTGCCCCGTTGTAAAAGCACGAGCCTGAACTGATTGATTAAGTTGATCAGATTGGGTATCGGTGTGAACTTTAACATTACTGAAGTCAGCCCCAAACGCCTGCTCCATTGGTTGCCGAATGCTGTCTGCTAGGGGTTGTCCGCTACCTTGTGCCTGTTGGATAGACGCTTCTAAGTCTGGCGCGGCAGCCATTCCACCTCCACTAGGCTGAAGCTGTAACATTGGATTGGTTTGAAGTTCTTCCTCTTCTTCTGACACCGCCTCGCGCTGGATAGTGCTTATCTCCGGCTTCATCCTTAGCTCGTCTTCTTCTTCTGGCACAGCCTCACGCTGGACAGACTGACTTTGACCTGACTGCTGGGGAACAGGTGCATTAATCTGGTTGACGACTTGGGAAGCTACTTGGTCTGCCTCTTGTTCGTACTTATCTCCTGGTTGACCAATAGTGAGCTTTGGCTGCACCAGTGACTCCGACATCGGCAGACGACCCCTGCTCAACGGTTGCATTTGCAAGGGTGGCGGGAATTTCTGCTCAATGAATGTCTCCTGATTCGATTCTTCTGGCTTTCCAATGGTCAGCTTTGCTTGAATCGATGATGGTGGCGGTGTATCAGGACAGTTTATGGCAGTTTTGGCGGCGTTGTGACCAAAGCGGGATGTGTGTTCCACTTGCCTCTGCAACAAGTTACTCATTTTAGCCTGTAAGACAGTGAGTTGTTCCTGTCCCTGTGGCGTAATGGTGCCATGCTTTGCTTGGATCTGTAGTTTTGTCGCCTCAAACTTATGCTGTTGAAATTCCTGATTCTCTATGGTCGTCTGGGATTGAGTTTGCGCCGAGTGCGGTTGCTCTTGGGCAGTGTTGGGGCGGGATTGGAACTGAGTATGCACTGACTTAGAAGCGGACGAGTCAGCTTTTTTGTGGATATGCAGCCCTTTGTTCATTACCAATCTCACAACGAAATGTGTGGGTAATCAAAACCTTATTTTACCTACCATTGCTTTAATCGATTAGACAATTAAATCTTTTTGTTTTGTAAAGAAATACAACTTTGTCAACAAAATTACGACTTTTGTAGAGCAGGCTATTAACTAGCAAATTTGGTAGGTAAAGAGTAGGCATTAGTTTTGGAAAATGCTTACCGCATTGATCAGACTGTGAAGCCCAACTTTGGAAGAAGCGATCGCGCTGCTTTTGAGATCGCAAATTTTCGACTTTGGATGTAGCCTCACTCGATTTAAAAAGGCGTATTATTAACACCAAGTTCCCAGCCAAACGCAATTAGCTCACTGCTGGCACAAGCATTATAGAGAGGACTGAGCAAATGTATAGCCGACAGCCAATTCAGAAAAAAACACGTTCTCAGTTCTCTTCTACATCGAAGGAAAACAACTGGTTCCAGCCGCAGCGTTCAACTCATGAGGCTGACCCTACACTACAGCCCCAGAACCAGGACACACCAGACCTCCAGACCCAAATGGAGACGGCAGCGCGTTTTGGTCACAACTTTGGTCGAGTATCGGTACAGGATAGTTCACCAGGGGTAATTCAGCCCAAATTAGCGATCGGCGCACCAGGAGATAAATACGAACAAGAAGCTGACTCTGTAGCGGCTCAGGTTATGAGCATGAATACCCTGGCTAGCCAGCAGCCAATCCAACGGCAGGGAAAGGAATCAGAGGAAGAAGAGGTACAGATGAAGCCTCTGGCAAGTATGATTACACCTCTAGTGCAACGTCAAGAAGCTCCGGAAGAAGAGGTACAGATGAAGCCTCTAGTGCAACGTCAAGAAGC
>CADCTM010000503.1:0-5686 GCA_902805485.1 uncultured Coleofasciculus sp.
ACCCTTTTCAGAAGCAATTACTTAAATCCGGATGGTTTTGAAAGTCCATCAGTCTAACCAGCTTTGTCTTTTTAGTTACTTTAATAACGGTTTATTAGTTTAGTTTTACTTTTTTAAAGATAAACAACGTTTTAGTTGTTTATATAGATGAATTCTATTGTTTGAAAAACAAGTAATATTGCTCAAGTTTCCCTAAGCCAAAAAAATAGCTCTCTCGACATCTGCAGTACGAGAGAGCGTATAGCGCAATCTAAACAAAAGGTACACAACAAAGGTGAAGATTTTGTGAATTATGCATAATTCTGCGGTGTCGCGGACTTTATACAGGAAGATACAATTAAACGTACTGTTCGACGCTGTAGACTAATTAGGTTTAGCCCGTGTCACTACCGCAGGTAATACCAAGTTGCAGTCAAACGTAGTAGATAGGCGAGGCAAAAGTAAGGGGGACAAGGAAGAGAAAACACAAGATACGAACGCAACCTTGTATGAGTACTGACAGGACAGCAAACTCAAAATTTAGCACTACAGACTTGATAAAAAAATGCCTCTTCAGCTCGATTAGGACGAAAAGGCATCAACCGTCAAGTTTTTTAAGTTCAAGAAAAGTGTAAAAGTTAAATGTGAAGACTTTGTGAAGAGGACGATCGCTTATCCTTGCTCCAGTTTAATCAATTAGTTTGAAAAACCTGTGCGCCTTGGATTGAATACACCAAAAACTCAGGATACCAGCTCAAAATTAATCTTAAGACCTCGGCTTTGCATCGTTTGCTCAAATAATGCTGTAGAAAGTGCTTGTTCAACCGGCCAGACACCAGGCTTTTTCAGTTTACCCAATAGCATTAATTCCGCAATACTCCCAGTTCCAGCACCCGCCGCCACCGCTGTATTCTCATGCACCAACGTTGAACAGATGCGGCTAGATTTGCCTTCTTTTGTCCCCTGTACTTCGGAACGAATCGCCACACCTATACCACTAAAGCGATCGCTTACCGCCGTCATCCGGTGACTGACATGGGACAAAAACTCAACACCGTTGGGATTTCTAATCCAAGAAGGCGGGAAGATATGAGCTGCAATCCAGGTGAGATGATTATAAAAATCAGGAACCGAACCGAACTTCGTAATCACCGTTTTCACAGGAAACGAATCAACCAGCGTAAACGCTTCTGGCATATCAAACCAATACACACCGGCATTGCCATAGGGTGACGGAAACTTAACTTTTTCGCGATTGCTATAGGGTTTCACAGTTTGCCATTGGTTATCGAGCCATGCTTCAAACGGCTGTTGCAACCCGAGAAACGTCGTCCGCATCACCGTAATCCCAGCACCACCGGAACCTGACACAACATAACTTAAATGAATCCGTTCTGCCTCATCCAACTGCTCGACATCACGACGCACCATGCTGTTAGAAATACCTGGAAAAATTCCCGTATTTACAATCGCGGTGACTCCAGCAGCAGATGCCGCCTCGTTATAAGCTAAAGCCTTACGGGTAAAAGCTCGGTTGTCACTAACATCGAGATAGTTGACGCCTTCTTCAATGCAAGTCTTCAGGACAGTCGCGTCTCGGTAGACAAAGGGACCCGCACAGTGAATTACAAGATTATGAGAAGCGATCGCTTTTCTCAACTGCTCTGTATCTGCCAAATCCAAAGCTAAAAACCTCATCCGTGACTCAGCTTGTTGCAAACTTGCCACCTCTGTTGCCACCTGACGCCCTGTCACGGTAATTTTTGCTTGCGTGTGGGTAATCAAGTCTTGGGCCACACTATTGCCAATTCGGCCGCGTCCTCCAAGAATCAAAATCTGGTCTGTCATCGCTGCACTAGTAACATCGTTACTTACTTATTTGAGCATTTATCACTTGTCATAATCATCAGTAACTAGGATGACATCTTCTCTTAAAAAATTAGGGCAAAAAATCTTGTTCCCCCTTGCCTTAGGGGTTAGGGGGACGAATAGGCAAGATACCACCTCAATCTTTAGGCTTAAACACACCCTCAACTGCAGCTTGAACCTTACTACTAGCCTCTTTCAACTTTTGAGTGATTGGCTGTTGAGTATTTAGGAACACACGGGCGCAGTTGCGTCCCGGCATTCCAGAGATTGAACCGCCTGGATGAGTCCCTGCACCAGTTAGATATAAGTTATCAATCGGCGTTTTGTAGTTAGCAATTTCTGGCAAAGGACGGAAGAAGACCATCTGATCGAGGGTCATGTCCACATGGTAGTAGTTTCCCTTGTATGCCCCCAATCGCTCTCCGAGTTCTGCTGGGCTTTCCACGCGACGAGCCATAATCGCATTTTTAATGTTCGGCGCATAATCTGCCAATTTATCAATTACACGATCCGCTACTTTGTTTTTCAGTTCATCTGTCCAACCTGTACCCTTCAAACCTGTCCCTTCAGCGCCAGCAATCTGGTAAGGAGCAAAGAACTCAATCCATAACGTATGTTTTCCCTCGGGAGCCATTGACGGGTCTAGTACCGTTGGGACATCCAGATACATTGAGGGATTAGAGTCGGGAATATGACCCATCGTTGCCAGGGAGTGGGCTTCTTCTACATGAGCCACAGAATCGGCAATTAGCACTGAGCCGATTAGGTATTCATCTTTGTGGTCAAACTTCTCGAAGCGGGGCACCTCTGATAGAGCGCAATCAATCTTGAGAATTGTTTCATTATTATTGACAATGCGTCGTTCTAAGCGCTCGTGCAAGCCGGCATCGCTGGCGGGGATATCGCCGGGGTCAACCATTTGCAAGAATAAGCGTCTGGCATCAATATTGGAAATTACACCTTTGTTGGCACGGTATTCTTTGCCGCCTGCAACCCTGACACCCACAGCACGACCGTCATCCACTAAAACTTGCTCGACGTGCTGGTCGCACAAGACCTCGCCGCCTTTACTCTTAATCAGCTTTAATAAGGCTTTAACCAGTGCGCCTGTCCCGCCACGGGGTCTAGCCATGCCAGGGTTATGACGTAATGACATCATCATCGCCCCAATCGCGATCGTTTTTTGGGAAGGAGGCGCTCCTAATTCTGCGGCGAGTCTTGCCAGGGGAGCTTTGACGATCTCGGTATCAAACCACTCGTTAAGAAGGTCTTCTGGACTGGTTAGCATATTACGAATCAAGTCCAGTGCTTTGTCAACGCCACCAATTACCGATAGTAGGTCTTTGATATTCTGCGCGCCATAGTTACCGGCGATATCAAGAATCGACTTGGGCGGCGCATTGAACATGGGAGTGATGGCTTTGGTGACGCGCTGCCAGTAGTCGATAAATTCAGCATATTTTTTCGCATCGCGATCGCTATATCGCGCAATCTCCGCGCAAGTCTTCTCAACCGACTTATGACCCAAGAAATATTTCCCATCCGGATGAGGGCAAAAGGTCACAGGGTCACAGAACAGGTATTCCAATCCGTATTTGTTGAGTTCTAATTCCTCAACGACTGGTCCTAAGTGAATAAACTCATGGTCGATCGCACAGAGGTTAAAGTTAAAGCCCGGTGCTTCTTGGGGCATGATTTCCTCGGTGGTTGCCGCACCACCAGGGACAGAGCGCTTTTCGAGTAGCAAAACACTATAGCCCGCTTTTAGAAGATAAGAGGCACAAACTAGTCCGTTGTGACCCGCGCCAATAATAACAACATCATAAGTTTCCATAAATCAAGCTCTCTGACCAGTGACTAGCTCAATTGTAAAGAAATGCAAAGCTTCGCTGGTCTATCACGGGAAAGAGATTGAGCTATGATTGTTTGCCAGTCCCAAACCCTCAAACCCTAATCCTTACTCCCCTCTCAATCGCTAGCTAGAGTTCAAAATCAAGCCTCAACTTTCAGCATTTAGCAGTTTACCAATTAGAGTTTGGCTGAAAGTAATTGCCACAGTTATACTGGCAAAGTCTAGGTTCACATAACTAGTAAGTCTTAAGTAGGCTATGAATCCTGTTGTAAAAGTTGTTCAACCCTCTGGAATCTTAGACGGCACGAAAGCCGGTCAATTTCGTCAAGAAATCACTAGCCTTGTGGAATCTAATGTCGATATTGTATTGATTGATTTCAAAGACGTTACCTTCATGGATAGTTCAGGTTTAGGGGCACTTGTCCTTGCACTGAAAACTGTTCGGGCTGCTGGCAGTAAGCTTTTTATTTGCTCGGTCAACGATCAGATAAAAATGTTATTTGAACTGACGAGCATGGATCGTGTCTTTGAAATCTTTCCAAGTCGAGAGGACTTTGAGGGTGCGATCGTTGCCACTAACTAGTGACAGATTGCTCCTCCCCAAAGAACCTGTTAACTGAAGTTGATTTCTAGCAAAGACAAATCATCATCGAAATAGTCTTTGGGGTTCACTGCTTTCAGGGCGTGTAACACTGGGTCTAGGTTAGAAACACTTCGATTTCTACAGTCTGCTAATAACTCGACAAAAGGGTCAAGTCCCCAAATTGTGCCATCTGATTGATTAATCTCATAAATCCCATCACTGAAGATGTACAGGGTGCTAGATTCTATTACTTCGCAGCATTCATCCGCATAGTCGGCATCAGGGAACATTCCGACGGGTAAGCCTCGTGTCTGTAAACGTTGCACCTGAATATACGAAGCTGGCGAGCCGGAAAGCAAGATGGCGGGTGGATGTCCGGCGCTAGCGTAAACAAGTTGACGCTTCACCCGGTTATATACCCCGTACCAGATGGTAAAGTACTTATCATTGCGCTGAGTCATCTGGAACGTTTCATTCAGCCCGCGTAAAACATCGCTAGGTTGATAGTAATTAATTTGAGGGAGCGTTCGCGCCCGAAGTAAATTCAAGACAGAAAGGGTTGGTAATGCCGCGCGTAAGCCATGCCCTGAAGCATCAATTAGATAAATCGCCAAATGTTCTGAATCAAGCCAGTAGTAATCAAAGCCATCCCCCCCTAATTGACGAGAGGGGATGAATCGGGCATCGATGGTTACGGGTGGCTCCGTCATTCGGTCAGGAAGGATAGAACTCACATATTCCGCCGCTTCGGCTAGTTCTGCCTCCAAGAGCTGCTTTTGCTCCTGTAACTCGCGGTTTGCTTCATGTAACCTCAAGTTAGACCGGACTCGCGCTTCCAATTCAGGCATTTCGATCGGTTTGGACAAAAAGTCATCCGCACCAGCATCTAGCCCTTGAACACGATCCTCAAGTGCAATTCGCGCCGTTAGCAGCACAAACATCGTCGTTGAAAGTTCTGGCGTTGCCTTAACTTGGCGGCAGACCTGAAGACCGGTCATTCCTGGCATATTCCAATCACAAAGGACTAGTCCTGGACGTAACTTTCTTGCCTGAGCCAGACCTTCTTCGCCATCACTGGCAACTGAAACTTCATAACCCTGCTTATGAAGTGTCCGCTTCAGCAACATCTGAATCGCTGGATCGTCATCAATAATCAAAATTTGGTTCATAGCCGATAAGGTACTACAAGTCATTCTTGGAGAAAAGCAGAAGCACCGGTAGACAACAAAGGCAACAACTAGAGGTTAGTTGCGTATGGTTTTCTGAGAGAGGGAGACGGTTTTCAACGCAAGTTAATCACTCTTTAGAACAAGGGTTAAATCCAGGCTAGACTGGATGCTTCCACAGGGTGTTATCAATACGTTGACGATTAAGCTAATGTAATTGTTGATTGAAAAGGCTTT
>CADCTM010000503.1:5696-10304 GCA_902805485.1 uncultured Coleofasciculus sp.
AAAGGCTTTGAACAGTTGAAAGACTTTATAAAATCTAGCCAAGCTTTTCCTACCGACCTTAAGGCATTAGACCAGGTTTTGGCATGGTTTGACCAGTTTAACCAAGGGTCTATTCCTAAAAAAGTTTGGATACAGTGCCAGTTAGCCCTCGCCGAGGGATTTACTAACGCCGTTCGCCATGCTCATAAAAATCTCCCAACAAACATTCCTATTGATATCGAAGTTACTCTATTTCCTCAGGCTTTAGAGCTGCGGATCTGGGATCAAGGACCGCCCTTTGATTTAGAACAGCGCTTCCAGGCACTTGAGAAAACGATAGACGATCAGGCTGGGGGTGGGCGTGGCATCTCTATTTTGCAAAAAATCGCAGACAAACTCAGTTATACACGCACCGATGATAACCGTAACTGTCTGCGGATTGTGAAAGCTTATTAAATATGGTTAAAGGTGTGGTGAAGCTTGATCGGGGATTAAACAAGGAAACTAACAAGTTTTAATTTTGGCAAATGAAGTTTTCAAACCGATTGAAACTTAATCCGTGGCTGTTTGCTTTTGACAACCACTGGCACAGCGCCCGATGGCACAATCGTAATCCCACGGCGTACAGGTCGAACCGGGCGTCCCTGGGCTAGTTCTAGCTCAAAATCAGAGAGAATCCTCGCGAGGACGAGTTTCATTTCAAACATTGAAAACGCCATGCCGATACAACCGCGATCGCCTCCGCCAAAGGGTAAATACTCATAGGTTGAAAACTTTTGCTTGAGGAAGCGCTCTGGCTTAAACTGCCTAGGGTCAGGGAAAACTTGCTCTCGTTGATGAGCCAGGTAGATACAAGGAATTAAAATTGTTCCGGCATCAAAATCATAGCCTGCCACCTGTAAAGGTTCCTTGGTCATACGTGGTGTACAAATCAAAGCAATGGGATTAATACGTAGGGTTTCGGAGCAAACGGCAGTTAGGTAAGGCAATTTTGCGATCGCGACGGGTTCAGGATTTTCGCTTAAGGTATCTAGTTCGCTTTGTAGTGTCTCCTGCACTGATGGAGTGGAATGAATCCAGTAAAATGCCCAAGCAAGTGCCGCTGCTGTCGTTTCGTAACCAAGTAGTAGTAACGAGACTAACTGATCGCGTAACTCAACGTCACTCATTTGCTCCCCGTTTTCGTCACGCGCTGACATCAACAGCGACAAAATATCTGTACGTGACTCGTTATCTTGTAAACGGCGTTCAGCAATCTCAGCATAAATTAGGGCATCAATTGCCGCACGGCGTCGGACAAAATGCCCCCAAGGACTCCTTGCCCCTAAATCCTTTTGCAAGGGCGGAAAGAAAAATAGACTGGAGTACAAAGGAGTCGTTACGTCCTCCAAAAGGGTACTCAAAAGTGTTTCTAACTGCTGGTAACGCGGCCCGGAGTCAATGCCAAACACTACCTGTAAGATAATTTGTAGGGTAATCTCCGGCATCACTTTGTGGATCGAGACAGACGAACCCGTTGTCCACTCTCGCGTTGCTTGCCCAGTGATTTCCCAGATTAACTGACCATAGCTTTTCATGCGATCGCTTTTGAACGGTGGCATCATCAACTGTCGCTGCCGTTGATGACTCTTCCCTTCTTGCAAAATTAAGGACTGTTTCCCCATCAACGGCTCAAAAACATGAGTTGCCTTGCGGAAATCTAACTGCGAAGATGGCAGCGAAAAAATCTCTTGAATTGCTAGGGGATCGCTGAAAAATACCACAGGCGGTGAATTTAAACCCAAAACTCTTACTGTGAAAGGGTCGCCATAGCGCTTAATACAAGAATCTAGAAAAGCTGTTGGTTGAGCAATTAGCTGAATTGTTTGAAGTAAAGAAGGAGCGCCAGAAGCATCAGGCAGTTTCATGAGTTGCTGTTAAACGTTTGCACAGTAGATTGCTCTACTCAGCATAACGACCTCGGTGATGGAACTGCCTGATGCTTTAATCAAATAGTACTGAGGGTAGGTTGAGGTTTTTCCTCTTGACGCTGACGAGACTAAAGCAAAACCATGCGGACACCATTAGCAGGGGCAATAGTTAAACCACGACGTTGAGCTTTTACGGGTTTGGTATCGGCTAGCGCTAGCTGATAATTCGACAAAATAGTCGCCAGTACTAGCTTCATTTCCAATAGTGCTAAAGCAAAACCAATACAACGTCGATTGCCACCGCCAAAGGGTAAATATTCGTAGGG
Source organism: uncultured Coleofasciculus sp. (assembly GCA_902805485.1). Classification (GTDB taxonomy): domain Bacteria; phylum Cyanobacteriota; class Cyanobacteriia; order Cyanobacteriales; family Coleofasciculaceae; genus CADCTM01. Next base: position 7,912 of record CADCTM010000503.1, read on the forward strand.
AGTGAATTGGCGCTCGATAAATCGCTCTGGTTTAAATTTCTCTGGCTCTGGATAAAGGTCTTCTCGATGATGAGTTAGATAAATACAAGGAGCTAGCATTGTATTTGCTTCAAACTCGTGACCCATAATTTTAAAGGGCGAATTGGTCACTCGTGCGAAGGTTAAGGGGAGGACTGGATAAATTCGTAATGTTTCCGAGCAAACTGCACTTAAATAAGGCAAGCGGGAAATCGCCATTGGTTCTGGGTTGTCTCCTAAGCTATCAAGTTCATCAAGTAGCTTTTGGCGCACTTGCGGCAGCTTATGAATCCAGTAAAATGCCCAAGATAAGGCAGTGGCAGTTGTTTCATGACCGGCAATTAAGAGAGTCATCAATTCATCAAGCAACTCAGCATCAGTCATGGGCTGACCGTTTTCGTCACGAGCTGACATCATTAAACTGAGAACATCATTGCCACTTAGTTCATTTGAGCGCCGTTCATTAATTTCTGCTTGCAGGAGGTCGTAAATGTGCTGCTTGCGCTGCCTCATTTTTCCCCAAGGACTCCAATCACCTAAATCTTGTTGCAGAAACTTAAAGAACAGTAGGCTAGAACTCAGGGGGGAGTCCATCATATTCAGCATTGCTCCTAGAAGGGGCTTGATTTGTTGGTAGCGCTCTCCTTGCCGCAGACCAAACACGGCGTGCAAAATGACTTCTAGGGTAATTTCTTGCATCGCAGCACGCGCCTCAATTGGCTTACCAACCGTCCACTGACTCGCCACAAGCTTGGCACTTTCACAAATAATTTGACTGTAGGAGTGCATCCTTTCTCCATGAAAGGGCGGCATGATTAAACGCCGCCGCGAGGAGTGAATATTGCCGTCTAGCAGCAGCAGTGAGTGATCTCCAACTAAGGGTCTTGCAATTCCATTCGTCCGACCAGAATCAAACTGCTTAGGATCGGCGGTAAAAATCTCCTGAATGGCTTGTGGATGGCTGAGAAAGACAAAGGGTTCAAAGGACGTCAGTTTTAGCGTGAACATATCGCCATAGCGTCTAGAATAGGCATTCAGACAGTTCAACGGGTCAGCGATCCACTGAATGAGTTGCAACCAGCGTGGATGCTTGGGACCATCAGGTAGTTTTGTGGTGACCATCAGAATTAGCTTCCATCCAGGAGGCGGTATTGATTCTTTATAATCTAATTCATATCTAATTCATAAGATATTTCACTGGTGTTAATTCTGGAGCTGATCCTCCGAGAACCCCCTTTCGCGACTTGTCAGACTGTAGGATCTACCTAATTGAATGAATTGAAGTGTCCATACGAGGACGCAATTAGTAAGAAAGGGATCTGAGATTATGACCGCTATTACTCAAACCCCTAGCTTTTGCGAGGGGATTCAGTATTTTGGTGAAGCGTTGCCGGGTTTTGAAACGTTTGGCAAGGAAGCGGTGATCGCTAAAGGGCAAAAGGCGATCGCTAACCCCAACGATCCCAATGCTGTATTTCAAACCCTCCTCGCCGCTGACGCCCTCCGCTACCTGATTTTGCAAGTTACTGCAAGTAAGTCTTCGGGACATCCTGGTGGCTTTGCCAGTCAAGCGGAAGCTTATGCGGCTTTGGTTATGTTGGGTTACAAAAACATCTTGACAGAAGTCGGACATCATGCACCTGGCTTCTATAGTGCGATGTTCCTTGATCGCTCTTTGGAGGATATGGGGATTGATACGGTACAACAATTATGCGATCGCTTTCGGGAAAAACACGGGCTTTTAGGACACCTTTCTGGTCAAATTCCCGGACTCCTCTCGCCTGCTGGTCCTTTGGGACAAGGGCAACATTTCGCGATGTCTGCCGCTTTACTTAATAGCGATACACTTTTCCCCTTTACGGTTGGAGATGGTGGACTGGGCGAACCATACATCATGAGCAGTATGGCGCACTTTCATACCGCTTTCCCTAGCGTGACTAACTTCCTGCCTGTGTTGGTATGGAATGGCTTTAGTCAAGAACATCACAGCATGGTTTCCACCCAGTCAAATGAACGGATGATCGAGTACTGGCGTGGTAATGGGTTTGAGAATGTTGTTTTAGTTAATGCCAAGGACTACGACGACAGCAATCAAACAGGTGATTATGTTGATAGTACGGCGTTCTCTTTTGATGCGCGGCTGGCATTTACAAAAGCGGTTCTGAATGCGGCGGATGAGGCGGCTAAATCGGCGTTGGGCGGTCAACTTACTGTGTTGATTATTAAACAACTTAAAGGTGCAGGTGTCCATGACCGAGGGGCAAAATCCCATAACCTTTATGCCCATCACACCTTAGAAAGTGATGATATTGTTGGGGCGCTGAAAACTCGTGCCTTGACACCCCAAGCTTGGGAAATTGTCCGTACTAATTTTG
>CADCTM010000504.1 GCA_902805485.1 uncultured Coleofasciculus sp.
TGACTGCAAATTGCTTGGCATCAAGCATGGTTGATAGGGCACGAGGCAGCGTGAACCAGAACGTTGAACCGACTTGAGGAGTGCTAATAACGCCAATTTAGCCACCGTGAGCCTTAATAATTTGCCGACACTGAATTAAACTCAAACCAATGCCCGTTAAATGTGAAGTATGAAAACCACGAATATAGAGTTTAAAGAGGCTTTTTTGTTGTTGTGGGCTAATTCCAACCCCATTATCTTGGAGAGTAGAGCGAATTACCTGATCTTCAAGAATAACTTGTAAAAATAGGTTCAATACTGTTGGGTTAGGGGCATTAGCAATTAGGTAACTGTGTATAAAAAAGAGTGTACCTCAGTTACCTAAAATACGCTGTCATTGTGTTGGATCGGCAGCAATTGAAGGGACTGTCGGGACTTGCTGTGTTAGAGTTGCCTGGTTTTGGGCAGCGTCGTAAGGTGGCGTCAACAATGGCTTGTAACGTGCTTACCAACGGCTGAACTGAAGGCGATCGCCCATGATACCTGAGCGACAGGGGGAAACAAGAAAGCCCCTAGTGCGACTCCTAACCAAACACGTGTCGGCAAACAGCACGACGGCTAAGGCAATTCCTGCTGGCGACCAGACGGGAGATGCTTCTACTCTCAGCCCTAAACTAAGATAAGCAAGTTGGGCGGTCCCAAAGTAGGTAAAGGCGAGGACGCGGATGATGGCGAGATCCTGCCACCCTCGCGTCTGGTTCAGGGAAGTAGGGTTCTGCCGATTAATCATCATGTTGTGGCGTCTGAATGTCTTGTATTCATCTGGAGGTGAGGTGTGAGTGAGGTTTTTCTTGATAATTGACCTCTAAAACTAGCTTGAATTATTAACTCGTTCTCAAATTTCCCCCCACCTGAATGAGCCTGTGGTGGTATCAAACCTCCGGGGTAGGCGATATTGGAGTTCTCATCAATATTTCGCAACTTCTGACCAGGGTAGACACCCGGAGCGAGAGTGAGGAGGCGCTACCCCTACACTCGAATCATTCCTCAGATGGTAGTGAAAGCTATGGGGGTGAATTCGAGCCAGAGAAAGAGGTTTAATCGACTAATTGATTTTCTAGGGCAAATCGTACCAGTTCAGCGCGGTTGCTGGTTTCGGTTTTTCTGAGCAGACTGCTGACGTACTTTTCAATTGTCCGAGGACTGAGGTGTAGCTTGTTACCAATTTCGACGTTGGACGAACCTTTGGCGAGGAAATTTAAAACTTGCTGTTCTCGCTCAGTCAAATTCAGCTCAATTGGCACAGAAGCGATCGCTTGGTGTCTGTTGTCGTTTTTCTGAATTGTGCTGGAGGAGGCGCTCTTTTGAGGCGATCGCGTCTGATCATCGGTGGAGAAGCGCCACTCGGATTGAATGATCTGTGCTCGCTCTAACAGATTACGAATCACCGCGCCCAATTCTTGCATCTCAAAGGGCTTCGGTAAATATAAGTCGCATCCTGTCTGATAACCGCGAATGCGTTCCTCTGTACTAGCGCGTTCTGTTAAAAATACAACAGGTAATAAGCGAAACGCTGGTTTCTGACGGACTTGCCTAACTAATTCATAGCCGTCCATCCGGGGCATATTAATATCTGTAATGAGGATGTGAGGGTGATATGTCCAGGTAGTCGCTGACAGAAAGACGGGTTCCCAGATTGTCATCTGCAACCAGGATTATCAAGGGCATGGGGTAGTGATATAAGAGCGAATCTACTCTTACGCTAGATCATGTCTGCCCAACCCAACTCCGAACCTGGGAACTTTTTTTGATAAATTCTTTTCGCTTTTGAGAGCTATCAGTGTTGGGTGGGGCAAACTTATCTTTACAATATATGCCACAGGGATTGTTTCACCAATTTAAGTATCAATTTAGCTAGTATCCTCAGACACTGGTCGGGTAGCACTGTTGGGTCGATGTAAACTTAGCCGCTTCTAAGTCATAAGCGAAAGGTCGTGCCAGGGGTTGATAATCGCGCTCATGGGCAGCTCCATGACGTAGCAGGGCATTTACGAGTATACAAGGTTTCTAAACTCAGGTTAATTTCGCCCTTTGTGCCCCAGGGCGCAATTTTTACTACCTTTGGTAGATCTTTTCTTAAGGGAATGTACTGATATTGCCGATTTTGCAATACTACCAGGATTTGGTCGGTCTGAAAGCGTTGTACGAACAAATCATCAATGGTTATTGGTGGAATCTGCACGAGCATTGTCTCATGACTGGATTGAGGCGTGTAAAACTCAGCTATACCACCTTT
>CADCTM010000505.1 GCA_902805485.1 uncultured Coleofasciculus sp.
CGGCTTTCGGATTGAGTTAGGAGAAATTGAGGCAGTACTGAATCAACATCCTGCTGTGGAAGAAACTGTAGTAACGATTTGGGAAGAAGTACCGGATGAGAAGCATTTAGTCGCTTATGTTGTGCCTACTTTATCAGACACACCGACAAGCAAGAACCTGCGCCAATTCTTGAAAGAGAAGTTGCCAAGTTACATGATTCCTTCGGTTTTTGTTCTGCTGGAGTCATTACCTTTAACACCAAATGGAAAAGTTGATCGCCGTGCCTTAAAAGCACCTGATAATGTCAATTTTTCAAATCAAGAGGATTATGTAGCACCGCGCACAGGGGTTGAAGAATTGTTAATAGAAATCTGGGTATCTGTGTTAGGAAAACAGCCAATCGGAGTTCATGACAATTTCTTTGAGTTGGGTGGACATTCTTTACTAGCAACCCAGCTAACTTCAAGGATACGGGACGCTTGCAAAATGGAATTGCCTGTACGTCAACTATTTGAGTCCCCGACTGTGGCAAGTCTCGCTCGGTACATCGAAACCATTTCTTGGGCAGCAAACAGTCAAAAAATTACTACTGAAAACAATCAGCGAGAAGAGGCAGAATTTTGAATACAGTCGAGTTTTTATCTTACCTGCGTAGCTTGGATATAAATGTTTTTGTTGAGGAAAATCGTCTCCGTTGTAATGCACCAAAAGGAGCTTTAACGCCTGAGTTACGGAGAGAATTACAAAACAGAAAGCTAGAAATTATTTCGTTTTTACAAGAAAATACTTTAACAAATGTAACTTCTCCTAAGCTTGTTTCTATCCCAAGAGACGGGAGTCTTCCTCTCTCCTTTGCTCAACAAAGACTGTGGTTTCTCGACCAATTGATGCCGAATAACGCCTTTTATAATGTTCCAGCAGCGCTGCGTTTAACAGGGTTGCTAAATTTAGCGGCACTAGAACAAGCATTCAACGAAATTGTGCGGCGTCACGAAGCGTTACGGACTACGTTTGCAATGGTGGAAGGGCAACCAGTTCAGATTATTGCTCCCACGTTAATCGTACCGCTATCCGTTGTTGATTTGCGATCGCTTCCTAATACCGAACGAGAAACCAAAGCGTTACGTTTAATGACCGAGGCAGCACAACAACCATTCAATTTGTCCACCGACTCATTGCTACGAGTCAGATTATTAAGACTCGATGAGACAGAGCATATTTTATTAATAAATCTGCACCACATTGTCTCTGATGGTTGGTCGATGGGGTTATTAATTCGGGAGTTAGCGACACTCTACGCCGCCATAAGCAGCGAAAAACCCTCACCCTTACCTCCCCTACCCATCCAGTATGCCGACTTTGCCTATTGGCAGCGCCAGTGGTTACAAGAGGTAGGCGCAACTCGTGAGTCGCCCTTGCAGGCACAACTGACTTACTGGCAACAGCAATTAGACGGAATTTCTATCCTAAATTTACCAACAGATACACCCCGACCTGCAACTCAAACTTACCGGGGTGCAACACAATTTTTGCAACTTTCCAAAAGCTTAAGTGAAGCATTAGAAGCATTGAGTCAGCGAGAAGGCGTTACCTTATTTATGACGTTGCTGGCAGCATTTCAAACTTTATTATATCGCTATACGCAGCAAGAAGATATTACGGTGGGAACGCCGATCGCTAATCGCAACCGCAGTGAAATTGAACCCTTAATTGGCTTTTTTGTCAACAGCTTAGTGTTACGTACCAATTTATCAGGAAACCCAACATTTCAAGAACTATTGAGTCGAGTGCGAGAGGTTGCATTCGGAGCGTATGCCCATCAAGACTTGCCCTTTGAAAAGTTAGTAGAAGAACTGCACCCAGAGCGTTCCTTGAGCCAAAATCCGCTTTTCCAGGTAGTATTTGCCTTACAAAATGCGCCAATGGAAAACCTAGAATTACAGGGATTAACCTTAAGTCCGTTGCAGTTTGTTGATACAGGGGCGACGCGATTTGATTTGGAATTCCATCTGTGGGAAACGCAAAACAATGAGGGTATTAGCGGTTTTGTTGTCTACAGTACCGATTTATTTAAGCAAGCTACTATTAATCGGATGCTAGGGCATTTTCAAACTTTACTAGAGAATATTGTTGCCCATCCACAAACTAAAATAGCTAACTTACCCATATTAAGTGAAGCCGAGCGTCATAAACTTTTAGTTGAATGGAACAATACTGGGGTAGATTACCAGAAAGATTTGTGCGTTCATCAGTTGTTTGAAGCGCAAGTAGAACAAACTCCTGATGCATT
>CADCTM010000506.1 GCA_902805485.1 uncultured Coleofasciculus sp.
TGTGCTTAATCGAGTGAGGCAAATTTTCCCAAATTGAGCCTGATTGGATTTACTTAACAACAACGGAACTGGAAAAGTTGATACCGGGAGCTACACTTGCTCTCGGTATTCTTTATTTGGGAAAGCCTTAGGAAAGCTACCTACACGTGTCCTGAACCCGCAGTGAATTCAGCAACGCTTACAAGGCCCGCTTCCAGTAAATGCAGTCGATGTGCACTTCGCCAGCAGAATACCCTATCGTGAGCCCAGGGGCATTGAAGTCCCTCGCTCCTGCGTTCCACCTCCTTCGTTCTCCCCTTGCCTCCCCGAAGAGGAGCGCTGCACTTTGTACCCAAACAACCCTTCGATCATTGCATCGGCCTGCCTAACTGAGTATGGAGCATGGATCAACGTCAAGGCCCTGCTGCAAGATGTGTATGAGATAAAACCCAAAGTGCTGAGTGATATTGAGTTGGATGCGATCGGCTTGTGCGATCGCTCCTGACTAAATTCCGCAGCAGTTACGCATCGTCACCGAACTATTAGGTTTCTTGACGAGAGGAAATCAGCTTTTCCGGGTTAAAGTTTCTCTGCTTCGCCAATGAGGGTAAAAGCGGCCCAATCTACAGGATTAGGATATTTGACGAGTGTCACCAGCATTGCCTTCCGCAGCGCTTGGGCAATATCAGGCGTTAGCTGCATCTGCCGATAAAATTCCGCCATGAAGTCGGCTGTTGATTCGTCGGTTACTGACCACAGAGAAACTACAACACTGGGAACGCCTGCTGCAATAAACGAGCGTGATAAACCAATGACGCCATCACCTGTAATACGACCGCGACCCGTATTGCAAGCACTCAAAACGACGAGTTCGGCATTCAACCTCAAATTGAAAATTTCGTTAGCAGTGAGTAAGCCACTGTCACCCTTGCTTGGGGCAAGTGCGATGAATCCAGGTACCCCCAATCCCTCTACGTCATCCAGGATGCCGTGAGTTGCTAAATGCACGATGCGCGCTCGCTCTATTTGCTGTAAAACTGCTACTTTTGTCGCTTTGTCGCCTGTGAGGGGTTCAGCATTCAAAAGCTGAGCGATCGCGATCGCTTCGGTTTCAGAGTATGGGAGTGGTTCTAGTTTTTCAGGAGGTTGGTTCGTATTAAAGCTAACACTGGGCATGGTAGGATTCCCAACGACGATCGCACCTTTTCCCGAAGAAAGCTGTTGTTGTTTCTTTGTTAAAGACAGCACTTGAATTGAAGGCGCTGTTAAAATTGTATGTTTTTCTATCAAGTAGTTTCCCGAAGAATCTTGCAACGCTGCAAAGGGAACCAAGAACAAAGATTCATGAGGAATAAAGATAAGTCGCGATGTTGGATCTAGAGGTAGAAGGTCAGCAATTGGTTCTATCAAAAGTTGATAAAGCTCTTGCAATGACGAATCTAAAAATCGTTGCTCAACAATAGGTAGGGTTCGGGTTGGATTTGTAGCTCGTTGGGAGCGCTGCTTGTTCCTCACGCAACTGGGAGTGAAACAGCGACTTTTACTAATCAATGATCTTAATAAAGTTTCTTTCTCAGCCAAACCTTTCAAACTAATGCGACGGAATTCAATTTGTCCGGTCGGCTGCGTTACCCAGATATAAAGTTCTGAATCTTGCAGCTTTCTTTGACCATCAGCTTCTACAGCTTCTTTGATAATCGAGTAAGAAACTAAAGTGGAATTGTGTTCTTTAGCAATTTGCTGGATTTCCGGAATGTTGATCGGTTTTATTTGATTTTCCGATGACTTTAGGGTAGCCTGTGCTGACTGGGCAGAAAAACGGTTGGTCAATAATCTAACAAAAGCTTGCGCCCGTCCACGCTCTGCTATTTCTAGCGCTTCCTTAGGCTGATTTTGATTAGCAAGCACTTCTTGTAACATACTATAACTTGTTTCTTGGGTCTCAAAAATCGAAATTAAATTGAGGTCGTTATTGTTTAAATTTGACCGCAGAGATTCCCAAATTTCAATAGCTGAAAAGAAAGCTTTGATAGCTTCTGCTGGTTGGTTTGCTTTGTATAAAGCTTCACCTAAATTGCTGAGTGCGCGGCCTTGGGCGTGGCGATCGCTCAGTTCTATGGCAATGGCTAAACTCTGTTGGTAAGACTCAATCGCTTGAGGATAATTTTTGACAGCATAGTAAGCAGTTCCTAAATTTTCTAAAGCGCGACCTTGAACGAAACGATCGCGCAGTTCTAAGGTGATCGCTAAACTTTCTTTCTGTTCATCAATTGCTTGGGCATAATTAGTC
>CADCTM010000507.1 GCA_902805485.1 uncultured Coleofasciculus sp.
CTTGTTCTCGACCGGATGCTTTAATCATTACAGTTTCAGTTTCCCGATCCGCTTCTTGCCACTTTCCAGCAGCTAATAAATCTTGTAGGCGGATTAATGATTCTTGGGTGGGGTATCGGAATTTGAATTTCTCACTGGATGCGCCTTTAGGACATCTGCCTGAGTGGGTATTTGTGAGTGGGTTTGTGGGGGGTGGATTTTTTGGGAGTGGTTTGTTTTCTCGTCTTGAGAGTTGTGAGGAGTCAGACGTAGGTTGAGTTTGGCGAAGCGAAACCCAAAGTTATTGCTAATTTTGGCAAGTTTGATTTCTTTGATCAATTCAACCGACAATGCTCATTGGAAATGCTTATAAATTTTGAAATACTAATTCCTGATTCTATCTTTCATCAGGTCAATCAGAAGTGATGAATAGATCAGCATGGAGTCCGCTTCGCCAACCACTATTTCGGATGCTCTGGATCGCAGCAGTGGCGTCAAATGTTGGGACGTGGATACAGAATGTTGGAGGAGTCTGGTTGATGACTTCCCTCACACCATAGCCGTTGATGGTAGCACTAATGCAAACTGCAACCAGTCTGCCAGTGTTTCTCGTCGGACTGCCTGCCGGGGTGCTTGCAGATATTGTCGATCGCCGTCGGTTACTTCTATTCTGGCAAGGTTGGATGCTCGTTGCGGCGACGGTGCTGGGAGTCTTGACGTTTCTGGGTGCAACTACGCCCTGGTTGCTGCTATTCCTGACGTTCATGCTGGGTTTAGGGTCGGCGATGAATGCCCCAACATGGCAGGATAATTATACCTGAATTGGTAACTCGTCCCGATTTGCTCAGTGCTGTAACGCTCAACGGCGTGGGAGTGAATTTGGCACGGGCGGTTGGTCCGGCATTAGGTAGTATTGTTGTGGCGGCGGGTCTTGGGGCAGTATTTCTATTGAATGTTGAATATCGAATCGACCCAGAGCGATCGCTTGAATTTACCAAGGCAATGCAAGCTTTGAGCGTTTCAAGGCGGCGAGATGGAGCAATTCGCTAGGGTTTGTTTTACGATACAGCCGATCCGAGCCGTTATCTTGAAACCTTTGTTGTTGAATCTTGGGCGGAACATTTACGCCAGCACGAACGGGTAACGGTTGCAGAGCGCGCTACTCAAGAACGTGCTAGTGCTTTTCAGATTAGTGAGATGCCGCCAATTGTTTCCCATTTGATTTATGCTCATGAAGCGGAAGGCGAACGCATTAAATAGCAGATGAATGTCTTCTGAGTTATGTATTGAAATAGACCGTTCACTGCCGTCTAGTGAACTGAATTACCAATCTCAAAATTCTCTTCAACCCCTTCCATCCCAAATCGATAAATCGTTTAATAGTATGAAAAAAACTTTGGCGAGGTAATGTTTGACTCACGCTTGCGAGACTCTCTTGGGGAACAATTGGGCAAGATATTCCAGCGATTTCATAAAGTGGGTATTCGCCACTTTTACCAGGAAGTTGTACCAGATAAGATTGATTGACAATAACTTGCCCTCGTACCCGTGTATAAACAGATTCGGAAATTAATAAGGTAGTACCAACTAGCTTATTAGCTGATTCAATTCGTGAAGCTAAGTTGACAGCATCACCAATAGCTGTGACTCGTTTGTTATCGGGCGATCCGACTTCACCAATTACGACACTTCCATAGTGGATGCCAATTCCAATTTGCAAACTTTGCTGATACAACATTTCTAAATGAGGATTGAATTTTTCCATTGCCTCAATCATCTCAAGTGCTGCTCTCACAGCTTGTTCAGCAGCTTGTTGAGAGTTTTTCAACCCAAAAAGCGCCATCAGTCCATCACCCATATAGTTATTAATCATGCCATCGTGACGACTGATAACTTGCCCCATTTTACGGAAGTAGCGATTTAGAACATAGATAACATCGTAGGGCAGCAGTTTTTCTGCAAACGTGGTAAATCCACGAATATCAGCAAATAAAATGGCGATTTGCTTTTCTTCATCGATGGAATTAGGGACAACTTTTCCCCTCATTTCATCGTTAATTATTTTCAGATCTTCTCCATCAATTGCCAGACGGCGTACTGTCACATCATCAAAAACTTGCGTTTGACAAGCTAGTCGGATTGCTGGAGTAAAATGTAATTGTTCGCTGATTGCTCTTTCTGCTGAGTTACGCTCGCCACAATTTTCTAAACCCTCGACGACTAGCACACGACAGGTAGAACATCGGGCTAGCTTCCCGCACACATGAGTATGGGGTATATTAAAGCG
>CADCTM010000508.1 GCA_902805485.1 uncultured Coleofasciculus sp.
TAATCAGATTTGTAGGATTTGCAGATTAATGTCGCTTTGAATTTAGATCGATTGGTAATTTCTTACACATGAACTATTTTTCCCTTCGCTTAATGAGTAAGGGGAGGGTATCTCCGGTAGTTGCAACAGATTGTTTTGGATGCCTCTTCGCTCTGAGGTAAAGCTTCAATACTCTGCACCGCTGCTGCTTCCAGCGGCGTGAAGCCTGAATTCGCTTGGTGCGGTTTAGGACATACTTGCGACCGAGCTTCTTTGATGCAGCCTTAGCTTCGTCATCACGTACTCTTCTATCACTGTCAAAGTGGTGTGAAGGAAGTGCGCCTTTCAACCCTCTCAATTCTTCAATTAGCCTTAATATTTTTCAACCCTCCACAGACCGGGAGGGCAACGGCAACAGATGCAATCCGATTCTGACGGTAGAGATGGAGCTCTTTCAACCCTCCACAGACCGGGAGGGCAACGGCAACTCCGCAGTCTAAAAACCCGAAACCATAGGGCTTCCAGAAGCATTTCTGGCGAACCCGTCGAGAATGTTGAGTTTGACGACTGGCAAGAGTGGTTCAGACCCAACTTCTATATCTCGAACCTTTTGAGGTATGGGACGTTCAGTGACTTGGCAGACCTCCTAGGTATTTAATCCCCACTTGAGTTTGCCAAAAATAGAGAGGGTTCCCCCTTGCTCGGGGGCGTTTCGGTAACCACCACTGTAGAACTAGGCTACACCTTTTTCAAAAGATTGAATAAGGCTGGACTCCTTTTACTGGGTGCGCACCTGCGCCATACTGATAGAAACGTGCTTCACAGTTTGGCTTTCCCATTAGCGTCCAATTGAAATTGAAAACTAATGGCAGTTTCAGGAGCGGGAAGTTACCAGGGCCGGAAAGTAAAGCTGCTTCTCAACAGCTAAACTCACCCTCATTTTTCACAGCACAGCGGCTCGGACGAGCATATACTGCGGCGCGATTATCTAAATTTTAACTTTTCAAGGTTCAAATCTACAATCCTATGGTCTGGATGCTTGGCAGGTGAAGTAAGACGCGATCGCGATATCCTTAGCCTGCTCCTGTGGAGTACCGTGCGAAGGTTGATTACTAAACTCCACATATACCCCTGCTTTCTTAGCGCAACCCTGAATGGCTTGAGAAAGGCGATTGTAGCTCCAGCGGTGTATGGTTATGGCGTAGGCCCTTCTGTACCTTTTCTGAGCCTGAACACAACCAGGGCATTTCTCTTCTGCCCTAACCTGTAGCTCACTGTTTAACCGTTCTCTCAAATGCTTAAGGTCAGGCAAAACAATGACACTAGCCTGGTGCTGCTGAGCAAGGTCTATAATCCTTTTGCCTAGCGCTTGATCAAGGTATCTGCCTAAGCCTGATTCACCAATTTGGTGAATTTTTCCTTTTATCTGGGAATTGTGGCGTTCATAAGCAAACTGGCGTTGGAGCTTACGACGCCTCTCTAATAGGTTTTTCTGGCGATCCTCAGTTGAGGATTTAGATTCACCCAAGAGTTGTTTAGCTGTTTGAGACAGTAAGACTTTGTTGTGAACCGCGTCAACGATCGAAACTGTTACGGCCTGATGGCGACTGAGGGACACCCCTAACAAAATATGCGCTAAACCTTTATAGGTAGACTTGTTTGGTAACTTTAGTTCAGTTGCCTGTAGTCGCGCTAGATTGGATTTTTTGCGCTTCAAATCTGCCTGCTGGCCAGGATTCAGCGTTCCTTGGGTAATATAGTTCTCTATCCGAGACTGTGCTTTTTGTTGTTTTTGAATACGAATCTTGGCAAGTCCCTCAGCCGTTAAGAGATCTGTATCAATTTGGCAGTGTAGGTAGAGTACATGGGTATTCCAGGGTTTTTTCTGTTGTTTTTGCCGCCATGATTGTGAGGGTTGCCATAGCAAGGTTGCGGAACGCAATAAAAATATTGAGCCTGAGCGCTCCTTGCGATTCTGCCAGTCGTTCACAAAACGCTTGAAGTAGGGGACCTGACGGCGATCACACTGAACGTTTAGTATGTGCTGTCCAACGCCATGGAAGCGGACGCTAATCTGGTGATTACCTCCCCGGCTTTGTTGCTGTACAGACCAATAAAGGTCTTGATTAGAACCAAATTTGATCGGATAGGGCAGAAGATTGGGTTGACGCAGCAATTCTGCCTGCCAGCGCTGGTAGTGCTAAACAAGTAATGATGCATTGTAGTGGTGAGTGAAATACCAGATAGCACTGATGTGATTCTCCAAAGACTTAGAAAAGGATAAGG